>CAYUBX010000449.1:0-3700 GCA_964443165.1 uncultured Acidimicrobiales bacterium | reverse complement strand
CGCGGCTCGATTGGTGTCCTGACTCCGCAGGGCGACTGCGGTAGCAGCCATCGTGAGCTCGTCGGGCGACACCTCCCGTTGGCCGGGCACCCCGACCCGGTCGATGAAATCGGTCGTCGTGTCGCCGTCGAGGAACTCGTCGCTGCGCAGTGTCGCCACCAGGAAGTCGCGGTTGGTGACCACGCCGCCGAGGCGCGTCCGCTCCAACGCCAGCGCGAGCCGGAGCGATGCTTCGCGTCTCGTGGGTGCGTGGACGACGACCTTGGCGAGCATCGGGTCGAACTCGACCCCAACGACCGAGCCCTCTTCGACACCGGAGTCGAAGCGCGCGGCCGGGTCTGACGCCGGCTCCCAGATCGACATCGTGCCGGTGGCGGGAAGGAAGTCGTTGGACGGATCCTCCGCGTACAGTCGCGCTTCGATCGCATGACCGGTGATCGAGAGGTCCTGCTGCCCGTAGCCGAGCGCCTCGCCGTCGGCGACCCGGATCATCTCCCGGACGAGGTCGAGACCCGTGATCTCCTCGGTGACCGGGTGCTCCACCTGCAGGCGGGTGTTGACCTCGAGGAAGTAGAAGCTGGCGTCGTCTCCGTCCCCATCGAGCAGGAACTCGACCGTTCCGGCGGAGTGGTAGCCGATGGCTTGGACCGCCGCGACAGCCGCTGCACCCATCTGCTCTCGGACCGCGGGTGTCAGCGCGGGGGACGGCGCCTCCTCGATCACCTTCTGATGACGGCGCTGGATCGAGCATTCGCGCTCGAAGAGATGCAGGACGGTTCCGTGGGTGTCGCCGAGGACCTGGATCTCCACGTGGCGGGGAGCGGGGAGGTAGCGCTCAAGGAACACGGTGTCATCGCCGAACGAGCTGGCTGCCTCGCGCTTCGCGCCGGCGATCGCGTCGACGAGACCGTCGGGGGCCTCGACGATGCGCATCCCCTTGCCGCCGCCACCCGCGGAGGCCTTCACGAGGACCGGGTAGCCGATCTGCTCGCCGGCCGCTGCGACGTCCGTGTCGTCGGTGACCTCGATCGACGGAAGCGTCGGCACGCCTGCCTCGTCCATCATCCGCTTGGCCGAGAGCTTGTCGCCCATCGCCGCGATGGCGTCGGGTGGCGGACCGATCCATGCGAGACCGGCGTCGGTGACCGCGCGCGCGAACCCTGCGTTCTCCGAAAGGAAGCCGTAGCCGGGGTGGATCGCGTCCGCTCCGACGCGCTGTGCGGCGGCGAGCACCTTCACTCCATCGAGGTAGGACTCCGTCGCCGTCGTGCCACCGAGCGGAATCGCAAGGTCCGCATCGGAGACGAAGGGAGCGTCGGCGTCGCCATCGGAGTACACGGCGAACGTGGACAGGCCCATCGCTCGGGCCGTGCGGAACACTCTGCGGGCGATCTCGCCGCGGTTGGCAACCAGAACTCGTGTGATCGTCATCTCGCTGCCCCTACATCCGGAAGACGCCGAAGCCATCGGCGCCCTCGATCGGACCGGTGTGACACGCGGAGAGAGACATGGCGATGATGTCCCGGGTGTCCCTCGGGTCGATGATCCCGTCGTCGGCGACCCGTCCGGTCGAGTACAGGGCCAGCGACTTGAGCTCGTGGTAGTGCTCGACGGTTTCGGTGATCTTGCGATCGGCCTCTTCGTCGAACTCGATCCCCTTGCGCGCGGCTTGCCCTCGGCGGACCAGCGACATCACGCCGGCGATCTGCTTGGGGCCCATGATCGCGATCTTCGCGGTGGGCCAGAGATAGGTGAAGCGGGTGTTGAACGCCCGCCCCGACATGCCGTAGTTGCCTGCCCCGTAGCTGTTGCCGAGGATCACCGTGATGTGCGGGACCATCGAGTTGGAGACGGCATTGATCATCTTCGAGCCGTTCTTGACGATGCCCGAGTGCTCGAAGTCCTTGCCGACCATGTAGCCGGTGATGTTCTGCAGGAACACCAACGGGATGTCCTGCTGGTTGCAGAGCTGGATGAACTGCGCGCACTTCTCGCTGCTCTCGGAGAAGAGCGGACCGTTGTTGCCGATGATTCCGACGGGGTAGCCGTGGATCGACGCCCATCCGCAGATCGCGGTGGTTCCGTAGCGGGCCTTGAACTCCTCGAAGCGCGATCCGTCGACGACGCGGGCGATCACTTCGCGACAGTCGATCATCGCCTGCAGGTCGCGCGGCATGAGGCTGAGCAGCTCGTCCGGGTCGTGGGCCGGAGGGTCCGCCGGCATCGTCGGGCCGGGACCCTTCTTCCGCCAGTTGAGGTGCGACACCACCTCGCGGCAGATCCGCAGGGCGTCCATTTCGTCTTCGGCGAGGTAGTCGGCAAGGCCAGACACCTCGGCGTGCATCTGTGCACCGCCGAGCGTCTCGTCGTCGCTGTCCTCGCCGGTGGCCATCTTCACAAGCGGGGGCCCACCGAGGAAGACCTTCGACTGGTTACGGACGAAGATGTTGTAGTCCGACATGCCCGGTTGGTAAGCGCCCCCGGCCGTCGACGAGCCGAACACGACCGAGATCGACGGGATGCCCATCTTGGAGAGCTCGGTGACGTCGTAGAAGAGACGGCCCGACTCGCCGAAGTGGTCGCGCTGCTCACGCATCTGGCGTTCGGGGTCGTCGTCGCCACGGAGGTCGCCGCCAGCCGACTCGACGAACTGGATGTAGGGCATCCGGTTGTCCCGGGCGATCTCGATAGCCCGCATGATCTTCTTGCCCGCGAACACGGTGATCGCCCCGCCGAGAACGGTGGGGTCGTTGCCCTCGATGACGCACTCCACACCGTTCACGACGCCGACGCCCATGACGAGCCCGGCGCCGAGCGAGTAGTCGGTGCAATACCCGGCGAGTGGTGAGATCTCGTAGAAGGGCGAGTCCGGATCGATCAGGTAACTGATGCGCTCCCGCACCGGCATCTTGCCTCGGGACCGCATGCGGTCCATTGCGGCGGGCCCGCCGCCGGCTGCTGCCTCGGCGCTGAGCTCATCGATGATCGCCAGCTGTTCGAGCATGTCGGCGCGGTTCTCGTGGAACCATTCCGCGTTCTTGTCGACGTGGCTCTGTAGTACCGCCACCGACGCCCCCTTCGACCTTGACCTCAACGACGACAGTTCCTAGGGCAGACGCGTGTCGTTGGCAAGCGGGTGTCGGTGCTGTGGGTGTCAGGCAGCGAGGCGGTCGTCGCCGGTCGGATCGGCAGGCGTGCTGTGCAGCTCGCGCACCTCTCCTCGACGATCTGGAGCCCCTGACCAGAGCACGCCAGGCACCATCGCGGCGATCGCCAGAACGGCGAGGAAGCCAAGTGTGATGATGAGAGCGGTCATGGTGTTCTCCTCGATAAGAAGAACGTTGTGTCAGGTGTGGTTTGTTCCAGCTTGGCCCATGGTTGGGTCTCTGTGGTGTATCGGTCACCCGACGTACCTAGCTGAGCACGTTCGAGGGGTGGATGCTGGCGATTTCTGCTAGATCGGTGCGATGGCGCCGACGGCATGGAGTCACGAAGTTCGGTTCGAGCACCGAGCCGAGGTGGATCGCAGCTATCAGATCTGGACGGAACTGCCCCCTCGGTATGACGCCGACGCGGAGGTCGGGTACCCGCTGATCATCTGCCTCGACGCACTGTGGACCTTCGGGACGGCTGTCGATGCCTGCCGGATCCTCGGCCTCGGGCGCGAGCTTCCCCGGGCGATCGTGGTGGGGGTGGCACA
>CAYUBX010000448.1:0-3713 GCA_964443165.1 uncultured Acidimicrobiales bacterium | reverse complement strand
AAGAGGAGGGCGGGAACCGTGAACACACGCAGCGGTTCGTACATCGCATAGACGCGGCTGATTGTGCCGCTGGACCGTCGGATGTACTGGCGCTTGCTGGTGAAGAGCCGCGAGTCGCGGGTGGCGGGGTTGATCCGGATCGGCACGTGGGTGACCGCGATGTCGGACTTGCCCGCCTGGATCACCGTTTCGAGTGTGTAGGTGAAGCTCGACACCACGTTGACCTGCAGCGCCGCGGCGCGGCTGTAGGCCCGGAAGCCGGAGGTCGCGTCCTCCACGTCGGTTCCCGACGCCCTGCGCACGACCCATGAACCCAGCTTCTGCAGCCGCTTCTTGGCCCAGGTGAACTCGGGGTGATCGACGATGTTGCGGGTGCCCACGACGAAGTCGGCGCGGTTCTCGACGATGGGCCGTACCAGCTCCGGGATGTCCTCCGCTCGGTACTGGTTGTCTGCATCGGTGTTGACGATCGCGTCGGCGCCGAGCTTGAGGGCTGCATCGAGTCCCGCCTGAAAGGCAACCGCGAGGCCTTTGTTCTGGCTGAAGCTCACGATGTGATCGACGCCACACGCCTTGGCCACGACGGCGGTGCCGTCGGTGGACCCGTCGTCGACGACGAGCCACAGCACTTCGTCGAATCCCTCGACCTCGCGCGGCAGGTCGGCCAGGGTCTCCGGAAGGGTTTCGGCCTCGTTGAGGCACGGGATCTGGATGACCAGGCGCATCGAGCCATTCTCGCTCACCGCTGGACTAGAACGTGTCCATGTCGGACGCTGCGACCTACAAACTCGACGGGCACATCGCCACCATCACCTACAACCGGCCCGAGTCGCTCAACGCGATCAACGGCGAGATGCGCGAGTGCCTCAACGCCGCGTGGCTCGAGTTCTACAACGACCCCGACGCATGGGTGGCGATCATGACCGGAGCCGGTCGCGCGTTCTGCGCCGGCGCGGATCTGCGGGGCGAGGGCAACCCTGCGGGGACGTGGCCAGGCACGTACTTCGAGATCCCCACGATCAACAGCTTCGAGAGCGGCCTCGAACTCTGGAAGCCGACGATCGCAGCGGTCAACGGCGCGTGCATCGGGTATGGGCTCACGGGCGCGATCGCGGCTGACTTCCTGATCGCGTCCGACCAGGCGATCTTCGGCATGCCCGAGGTGAAGATCGGCGTCCCCACCATCGTGGGTTCGATCCGCATCCCACCCAAGGTCGGTTGGGCCAACGCCATGGAGTTGCTGCTCACCGGCGACAACTTCGATGCCGAGCGGGCCGCCGAGATCGGACTGGCGTGGAAGGTCGTGCCGCACGACACCTTGATGGATGAGGCCCGAGCCCTCGCCGAGCGGCTGTGCCAGGGCGCGCCCCTCGCCGTCCGGGCGGTCAAGGAAGTGGCCTCGCGTAGCCCGCGCATGGGCTGGACCGAGGCGGTGCGGATGGGTGAGAGCATCCGGCGGATCGTCGGAGGCAGCGAGGACGCCAAGGAGGGCGGTGCGGCCTTCCGCGAGAAGCGCCCACCGGAGTGGAAGGGTCGCTGACGCCCGCGATGCGTCGTGTGCGCTCCCAGCTGAGCACCGCAGCGCTGCTCCTCGCGCTGAGCACCGCGGGCTGCTCGGGCTCCGACGAGCCGGGATCGAGGGCACCGGTCGAACCGGCGGTCGCCGACGAGAGCCGCCGCGGCGCACCCGAGTGCGTGGATGACTGCGCGCCCGGACGCACACCGCGGATGCATCACGTCGCCGTGTGGACCGGGGAGGATCTGCTCCTCCACGGTGGCCTGGATCGCTGGGAGTCCCGACAGCACCTGCAGGCATCCAGCTCGTACGACCCCTCTACCGGCGAATGGCGCGTGCGATCGGCCGCGCCGCTCCAGCTGTCCGGCGATCCGGAGCTCCGCTGGGTCTGGACGGGACGGGAACTGGTGGTGGCGGGCCGCTCCATCGACGGATCGATCGGCATGCAGGCATACGAGCCGGCCGGCGACACGTGGCGCGTTCTTCCCGAGTTTCCGCAGCCCTCCGCGGTTCTCCAAGACATCGTCTGGACGGGAGGGGATCTCTTCGCTCTCGTCGGTGGCGTCGACGAGCCAGCGGGGATGTGGGGGATCGACCTGGCCCTCGCGACGCAGTGGCGGGTTGTCACCCCCCCACCCGTGAGCTCGCTCGACGGTGCTCGCGGAGTGAGAGTGCAGAACGATGCCGTCTTCGCCGGACGCGGCGCAGCAAATCCTGGGATGCGCTACCAGCCGAAGATCGACGAGTGGATCGTCCTCGACGGAGAACGGCTACGCGGTTCGGGCCAGCACCGTCTCTTGGCAGTGGGCGCCCGAGTGGTGTCGGTTCCCGGCGCAGACGTCGAGATCGGGCCAGCGACCCGTCACGTACAGATCCTCGACCTCGACACCGGGTGGAGCGACGCGGGTGCCTGGCCGTCGCCTGCAAACGAGGAGGTCGCCTACGGCGTCTGGGACGCCGATCTCGTCATCTGGGGCGGCTACGCGCGCACGGCGCAGCCGTCCGGCCAGGGCGGAGGCGTCACCTCGGTCGGCGCTGTGTGGTCACCGTCGACCGACGAGTGGACGGTGCTCCCGACGGCGCCACTGGCCGGTGGCTGCGGGGCGAGCGTCACCTGGACGGGGCGGTTCCTGGTGGTGCTGGGCGGAAGCCCATCCTGCGGCTTCTCCGACGGCTACGCGACATCCGCCGCAGCCGCGTACAACTCGCTGACCGAGGCCTGGACCTTCCTCGAATAGAGCGTCAGCTCGCAGGGCCCGGCAGCCCCTGCTGCAGCGTCAGCACGTCCGAGGTCTCGAAGACGAGTGACTCGGATCGCGCCGCTGTTGCGGGATCGAACACCGGGAGCCGCCGCTGGAGGAGGCCGACGTCGGGTACTCCGTGCTCTTCCATCACCACCGCCTCCGCCTCGAGGGTGGCCGCCCGCCGCGGCTCACACGTCCAGGACGAGGCGCGCCACGAGATCGGTTCCGAAGGCGGTGAGGATCGCCAGGTACAGCAGGCCGGTGGCCGACATGACCGCCGAGTAGTAGCGCTCCTTCAGCGCAGCTCGGGTGACCACGACGAGGACGAGGGTCGTCGCCGCGCATGCGACCCAGAACCAACCCAGCAATCCTCCGTAGCTGTCGTCGATCGCGCCAGAGAGGACGGACAGCATCCCGGTGGGAACCAGCAGCAGCCCCACCTCGATCGGCCACAACCGACCGAGCCATGCGACGAGTTCCAGCAGCGGTTCGCGCCGGAGGCCGGGCTGCACGAGGTACCAGTGCCCGAGCAACATGGCGTCACTCACCGCGCCCAGGAAGGCTGCGCCTGCCAGCAGACGAGCCGTGTGGAGCAGTTCGTTCCCGCCGCCGGTCACCCCCGCCGCGATCAGCCCGACCGCTCCGACGATCGGCGCGACGAGGTCCCACGACGGTTCGAACTCCGGACCCTCTGCCGTTCGGTCGGTCACCGTCCGCTCGATACCGGTCATCGCGGCCACGCGCTCGGACCGCTCGTCGTGGGCGGCGCGGTGACCCGAGACCCCAGCGGAACGGCGAGCCACGGACGACCAGAGGGCGGCAGCAGTCGCCAGCACGACCGCGGCGGAAGCCACGTCACGGCCGGCGAGGGGCGCCCAGACGATGCCGGTCATGAGCGCAAGCGCCCCGATGGCCAGATACGTCGCGCGCATCAACCAGCCATACCCCAGGCC
>CAYUBX010000447.1:0-3724 GCA_964443165.1 uncultured Acidimicrobiales bacterium | reverse complement strand
GGTCCAGCCACACCAGGCGCGTGAAGGTGGTCAGCCTCAACCACGACATCACCGTGTGGGTCCCTCACCGGCCGGGTCCGGACGAGACCCTGCACGGCGATCGGGTCGAGGAGTTTCGGGGTGGCAAGGGCGCGAACCAGGCGGTCGCGGCAGCCCGGCTCGGCGCGGAGGTGTCGATGGTGGGGTCCGTCGGACTCGATGCGCGTGCCACGTTCCTTCTCGACGGGCTCGCGGCGGACGGTGTGGATGCGTCGCACGTGGCGCGCGTCGGCGAACCGACAGGTGTCGCCTTGATCACCGTTGATCCGGACGATGTGTCCATTGTGGTGGTGGCGGGAGCGAACGCTGCCACCGATCCCGAACTGGTGGCATCGGCCGCTGCAACGATCACCGCGGCCGACGCGTTGCTGTTGCAGGGAGAGATCCCCGCGACCGCCGCTGCGGAGGCCGCTCGAATCGCCCGTGATGCCGGGACCACCGTCGTGTTCAATCCCGCTCCCTTCAACGAGGTCGCGGACGCGGTCGTTCCACTCGCGGATGTCCTCATGGTCAACCGCCACGAAGCTGCTCTCCTTGGTGACGTCCCCGCACCCGTCCTCGTCACCACGCTCGGAGCGGAGGGATGCTTGGTGAGCCGGCACGGGGCCGAGGCGATCGCAGTTGCGGCGCCGTCGGTCGAGGTCGTCGATCCCACGGGGGCCGGCGACTGCTTCGCCGCGGCGTTCGCGGTGCGCTTCGCCGAGACCGACGATCCGGTGGCCGCGGCGGAGTTCGCGATCGTGGCTGGCGCACTGGCCGTGACCGTCGCCGGTGCTCAGCCGAGCCTTCCGACCCGAGCCGCCGTCGACGACTTCTAGGAGTCCCCCCTGGGGCCTCGCCGGGCGGTGGGCGGCGGTTTTGGGCTCGATTGGCCTGGACGAACACGAGGATGATCATCACTACCGTCACCGGGAGCGAGTACCGGTTGATGAAGCGCACGACGGCACCGACTGGGCCATCGAAGACCGAGCTCACCCACCAGATCAGCGTGAGGCGGGTGAACGTGCCTGCCAGGTTGATCGCGATGAAGAACGACCGCTTCATCTTCGCGACGCCGGACAACAGACACATCGGGTAGCCGGGTGCCAGGAAGAGGATCAGCCACCCGACCCGCGGGAACCACGCTTCCATCCAATCCATGGCCCGGGTGATCCGGTTGCCAGGACCGAGCTCTGCGTCGAGGAACGAGCGGGTGTTGGCGCCGTATTCGAGGCCGATCTGGTACAGGAACAGGTCGGGAGCGAAGAGACGGAACGCGCCGACGGCCATGAATCCCACGAGCGACGCTTCGTGCGCGATCAGGAGCAGAAACGGGTCGGTCGCGTTGAGGACGAGCAACACCAGGGGAGCCCGTGAGACGAGCGCGCCGCTCAAGATGTTGCCCGCGTAGATCAGCAGCGCGAAGAGCACCGGGATCGCGGCCAGCCGATGGAGACGGCGCCGCTGGTCGGGGGTCAGTTCTGGCGGCGGTCGGTCGGCGGTCAAGGCCTCTGAGGGTACGGCGAACTGCGGCGTTGCCAGCACCATCTCCTACGATCGGCGCCATGCAGTCGACGATGATGGACACCCCGCTCACGCTGGATTTCCTGTTCCGCAGGGCCGAGCGACTCCACGCTCACAAAGAGATCGTGACGGCCACGGCATCCGGCATGCGACGCACCACCTACGGGGAGTGGGCGGATCGAACGCGCCGGCTCGGGGGGGCCCTCGCCGACCTCGGGATCTCCGAAGACGGGCGGGTGGGCACCTTCGCGTGGAACACCGACCGGCTCCTCGAGCTGTACTTCGCAGCGCCCTGCACGGGGCGCGTGCTGCACACGCTCAACATCCGGCTCTTCGCCGATCAGATCAGCTACATCGCCAATCACGCCGAGGACGAGGTGATCTTCGCCGATCGCTCCCTCCTCGCGCTCCTGTGGCCCCTCATCGACGACATGCCGACGGTGCAACACGTCGTCGTGATGGACGACGGTGAGGGCGAGGTTCCTGATGATCCGCGCGTCCTCGACTACGAGGAGCTGCTCGCGGCGGCGTCGCCCGTCGTGTTCGAGGTGGCCGACGAACGTCGTGCGGCCTCCATGTGTTACACGAGCGGCACGACGGGCAACCCCAAGGGCGTCGTCTACAGCCACCGATCCACGTACCTGCACACCATCACCGCGATGACCGCCGACGGGCTCGGGCTGCACGAGGCGGACGTGATCCTGCCCGTCGTGCCCATGTTCCACGTCAACTCCTGGGGGTTGTGCCACGCCGCGGTGGCAACCGGCGCCAAGCTCGTCCAGCCCGGCCCCAACCTCCAGCCGAAGCCGCTTGCCGACCTCATCGAGATGGAGCGGGTCAGCGTCGCCGCCGGAGTCCCGACGATTTGGATGGGGGTATTGCCCGAGCTCGAGGGTCGAGACGTCAGCAGCCTGCGGTCGATCCCGTGCGGCGGGTCGGCGGTCCCTCGGTCGCTGTCCGAGGGATACCGCGAGGCCATCGGACTCCCGATTCTGCAGGCGTGGGGGATGACCGAGACCAGCCCGCTCTGCGCCATCGCCCACGTCAAGTCGGGCCAGGCGGAGCTGACCGAGGACGAGAAGGCCGACGTGCGCACCTCGGTCGGCACAATCATGCCGACGGTGGAGTTCCGGATCTGCGAGCCGGACACGACCGACGAGCTCCCGTGGGACGGTTCGTCGAGCGGCGAACTCCAGGTTCGCGGGCCGTACATCACGGCTGAGTACTTCAACCGACCCGATTCCGCGGACTCGTTCACCGCCGACGGGTGGCTGCGGACCGGTGACGTCGCCACGTGCGATGAGGACGGCTACATCCGTCTCGTGGATCGCACGAAGGATTTGATCAAGTCGGGCGGCGAGTGGGTCAGCTCGGTCGAGGTCGAGAACGAGATCATGGCCCACCCCAAGGTCGCCGAGGCCGCCGTCATCGCCGTCGCGAGCGAGAAGTGGATGGAGCGCCCGATGGCGTGTGTCGTGCTCCACGACGGCGAGACGATCACCCACGAGGAGCTGATCGAGTTTCTCGAGCCCCGGATGGCGAAGTGGTGGCTGCCGAGCGCCACCGAGGTGATCGACGAGGTGCCGAAGACATCGACGGGCAAGTTCTCCAAGCGGACGCTGCGAGACCAGTTCGCCGACCTCGTCGTGGAGTGATCGTCGGCGGGGTGCCCCATCAGGCGAGTCGGTAACGTTCGTCGGATGACGATCTCGCGCATCTTGAGGCTGGTGTCCCTCGTCATCGTGGCGGCAGCGATCGTCTCGGTCGTCACCTCGTGGTCCGACGACGATGCGGCCTCGACGCTGTCCACCAGCGAGGCCGCGGAACAGACCCCCGCGCCCGCTGGCTCGACTCCCGGTGTCCCCGACGAATCGGCTCCGCTGTCGTCCAGCCTCGTCGACGATGCCGCGGATGGCGACGAGGACGCCCCCACCGGTTCGGAGCCGCAAACGACGGCTGCGCCGACGCGTCCGACGCGGCCTGCGTTCTTGCCGGCCCGCACCGCCACGGTCGTCTTCACCGGGGAGATCACCCCGGACGACACGGTGCAGCGACTGGCTCGCCACTATGCCGGCGGGGGAGGAGCCGCCCGCGATTTCGTTCCGATGTTCGCAGACGCTGCGGCCGAGATCGCCGCCGCGGACCTCGCGATCTGCCATCTCGAGTGGCCGCTGTCCACCCA
>CAYUBX010000446.1:0-3731 GCA_964443165.1 uncultured Acidimicrobiales bacterium | reverse complement strand
AACGGGATCATCGAGATCCGCAACGGGAACGTACCCTCGTCGATCGCGACCCGATGGTCGTCCCATTCGTTCTCGAAGCTCTCGAACCCCCACACGAGGTCCGCTGTCGTCGTCACCCCGGCCGCCGCCGCCACCGCACCCATCCGGTCGATGGCCTCTCGCCCGAAACCAGGTCCGTACACCAGCGACGCGACCGGCCGCGTCGCACGACCCACCGCCTCGGTTTCGACGAACCAGCCGTTCAGCCGCCCGTCCGGGTAGCGGCCGAGTCCGTGGCCGGTCGAGTTGTCATCCACCTCGATCAGCCGCAGCATCGGCGAGTTGGCGTAGACGATGTGGGGCGCGTAGGAGATCACCCAGATCGGCACGGTGTCCGAGACCTGGTCGAGCATGTCCCGGTCGAGGTGCCCCTGTTGTGTCGCGGGGTCGAACCCCCACGCGGTGATCGGGCGGTCGGGGCTGTCGTGTTCCTCCACGAGCCGGCGAAGCTCAGCGACGACCGCAGGAACGTCTGATAGTCCCGGACGCAAACCGTGCGGCGACGGGGAGTCGATCGGCCCGATGTACTCCAGCCCCATGTAGGTCCCGGACATGCGCAGGTGGGTGTGCGGGTCGACGAGTCCCGGCAGCAGCACCTTGTCCGCGTATCGGTCGTCGATTTCGTGCGGGTGTCTCTTCAGCCACGGCTGCATCGAATCCAGGTCGCCCACGGACACGATCCGGCCATCCGCGACGGCGATCGCCGAAGCAGTCGGACGACCCGGATCCATCGTGTGGATCTGCGCCGCGGTGAAAACCCGCAGATCGCTCAATTGCGCCATCGTCGACCTCCCCTGGTCCCCGTCGGGCCAGTTTCGCGCAGCCCACCGCATCCGGACCCAGCCACACAATCACACCCTCCGTGACGGTATTTGGTGTGGTTTCGAAGCCCTCAGTATTTGCCAGCGTTGACCACACGGCCAGCAGTCCGATTTGGTCACTCTGCGGAGCGTTCATTAGGTTGCGCGCGTATGAGCTCGGGTGGGACGCGGGGAAGATTTCGCACCGAGGAGGCGACGCGACGCATCCGGCCGCGGCGCGTCTGGCCGGGGAGTCGGGCGACTGTCGGCGGTCTGCTCATCGCCGTGGCGGCGCTGGTCCTGTACTCGCTGGCTGCGCGATCCGATGGCGCGCCCGCGACGTCCTACGTGGTGGCGGTGGTCGACGTCACCCCTGGAACGACGCTCACTGCGGACATGCTCGGGCTGCAGGCCATGGACCTGCCGGCATCGGTCGCTGCGACCGCATTCGCACCGGACGACGACGCGCTGGTCCTCGGCGGTGTGACGGTTACCCCGATCGCTGCGGGTGCGATCGTTCAGCGCGACCTCGTGCGAGCGCCCGATCAGATCACCGCTGCACTCACCGAAGTGTCATTCGAGATCGAGTCCCCGCGTGCCCTCAACGGTCGGCTTCGCGCCGGCGAGCGGATCGACCTGGTCGTCACGACAGGGACGGGGGCCGACGCCGCCACGAGCCTGCTGCTCGGCGGCGTTCTCGTCACAGCGATTCACGAAGGACGAGACATCGACCTCGGCATCGACGATGTCGTCGTCACGATCGCGCTCGAGCGATCGACGGACGCAGTGGCTGTTGTCAACGCCGTCGACACTGGCCGCATCACTCTGGTGAGGGCGACGGACCGGTGAGCGTCGACCGGTGGGTGCTTCTCGGGTTGGCTCCTGTGCGGGCGCCGTGGTTCCGTCAGGTGACGGGCTGGGCGATGGCCGCCGCGCTGCCGATCGAGTTCATCAAATGCGTGTCAGGCGAAGAAGTGAGGGCGCGGCTCGGATCAGCCCGCCCCCACTCTGCCGTGCTCATCGACGGCGGGCTTCCGGGAGTCGATCGCGATCTGATGGGTCTGGCGTCGACCGAGCGGACGCCGGTCATCGTGATCGCCGGCCCAACGAGCTCGACCGACTGGACAGCGCTCGGGGCAGCCGCCGTTCTGGATGCCGACTTCACGCGCAGCGACCTCCTCGAGACCCTCCAGCGTCTCGCTCCTCCCGTCCACGAGCACGAAGCGATCGAGGCCGTGTCACCGCCGGCCACGGCAGGTCGCGGCCAACTGATCGCGGTCATTGGTCGAGGAGGGAGCGGGGTCTCCACCTGCGCGATCGCTCTCGCTCAGGGGCTGGCCGCGGACCCCGTCTTCGGAGACCGGGTACTCCTCGCCGATCTGGCGCGCCACGCCGACCAGGCTCTGCTGCACGACGCGCACGACGTGGTGCCCGGCGTCCAGGAGTTGGTGGAAGCCCATCGCCTGGGGGCACCGAGCTCCGCCCAGATCCGAGCCATGACCTTCAACGTCCCCAGTCGGGGCTACGACCTGTTATTGGGCCTTCGTCGGCCACGAGACTGGATCGAGCTCCGGCCGTCCGCGTTCGACGCCGCGCTCAGCGGATTGCTCGCCAGTCACCTGGCGGTCGTCGCTGATCTCGACGCAGACCTCGAAGGATCTGAGGGCGCCGGAAGCGACGACGTCGAGGAACGCAATCTGGCATCGCGGCGGACGGTGCTCGAGGCCGATGCCGTCATGGTCGTCGGACGGCCATCGCTCACCGCGCTTCGCGGTCTCGTCCGCCTGATCGACGAACTGACCGAGCTCGGCGTCGACGCTCGCCGTCTGCAGCCGGTCATCACCCACGCGCCCCGGCGTCCGGGCGAGCGTGCAGAGATCGCCCGTGCGGTCGCCGATCTCGTCGTCTCCGACGACGCAAGCCTGATCGCGACGCCGATTCACCTCGGCGAGCGCCGAACGCTCGACGACGCGCATCGCAATGGCACACGCCTCCCCGGTTCCCTCGTCGCACCGCTGACCGCAGCCGCCAAAGTCACTGCTACGCGGGTATCGAACGATCGATCCGCCCGAGACTCCGAACCGGTGCTGGTGGCACCGGGCTCGCTCGGCGCCTGGAACGACAACAGCGGAACAGAGCGATGACCGGACCCTCTCCGCTTGCCGAGATCGAGGCAGCTGTCCACGAGCGGGCGAAGTCGCTGAGCGGCGCGTCGGGCTCCGACGAAGCGGCACAGCTGGAACGCCTGGTGAGCGAGGAGGTGGCTCGCTGGAACCTCGAGTTCAAGCGAGGCCACCGCGAACACGAGTTGACCGACACCGATCGAGTCGTCGAACGGGTGAGCCGCAACCTGACCGGGTATGGGCCGCTCGACCCGCTCCTCGCCGATGACGGCGTCTGGGAAATCATGGTCAACGCGCCGACCGACATCTTCGTGAAGCGACATGTCGGCCCCAGCGGCTATCACGACGAGGTCTTCCACGACGACGAGCACGTGCGGCGCACGCTCACGAAGATCCTCGACGACGCGTCTGCCGCGCACCGGACGCTCGATCCGACGGAAGGCCTTCAGGACGCACAGCTCGACGATGGCGCCCGCCTCCACATCGTGCACAGCGACATCAGCCGCGGCGGACATCTGATGTTCAACATCCGAAAGTTCACGGGCGTCGCGTTCCGCAATCTGGACGAACTCGTGGAGAGCGGGAGCCTCACGCCAGGGGTTGCTGCGGTGCTGCGCAGCGCGGTCCGCGCCCGACTCTCGATTCTCGTCGCCGGCTCACCGGGCGCAGGCAAGACGACGCTGCTGTCGTGCTGCGCCGCCGAGCTGGACCCTTCTCTGCGGGTCGTGACGGCCGAGGAAGTGTTCGAACTGGACGTCGCACTCCCGAA
>CAYUBX010000445.1:2306-3746 GCA_964443165.1 uncultured Acidimicrobiales bacterium | reverse complement strand
CTGGTGGGCTCGGTCGGAGGGCCGAGGACCGCGCGCGAGATCACGCCGATGTGCGACCGGGTGGAGATCAAGGCGTCGAGCGCGACCACGCGGGGAGGCCGCCTTGACATGGCTGTGATGGCCCAGATCGACGACCAGCACCTCGTGGACATGGTCGCCCAGGTGCGAGCGGTGGACCCGGAGATCCCGGTCGGGGTGTTCGGGCTCTGCAACGCCGGCAGCGACGAGATGACGAAGCAGATGAGCGCGCTGGTCGGGGACGGGCTCTACCGGAGGTTCTTCGGACCACCCGAACACGTGGCCGAAGGAATGGCCTGGCTCGCCGAGATCGGCATCTCGCGGGTCCAGCTCAGCCCCTTCGACGACACCTCCCTCGACCGCCTCGCGCCCCTGCTCCTCGGTTAGGCACCTCTTTCGCCCGATCGGTGCCGGGTTGGTTCCTGGCACTGACATAGCGAATACGCAATGTAGCCAATAGGATAACGATATGGAATCGTCGCTGGTTCTCGATGTCGAATTGCCGCCCGCCGTCGCGTTGGGGCGGCTCGTCCGGGAGGCCCGCGAGTGGGCGCAGCTCAGCCAGTCGGCGTTGGCCGCCGAGGTCGGGACGACTCAGTCGGCGATCTGGCGGTGGGAGCGCGGGCACGACGAACCACGGCTGACCACCCTCGATCAGATCCTGCGGGCGTGCGGCCTGAGGTTGACCCTCGTCACCGATGCAGACGACGTCGATCGCGCCCAGATCCGCCAGCAACTGCGGCTGACTCCCGAAGAGCGGCTGCAGTCCGCCGTCAATCTCGGCCGTGCGCTCGCCGGGAGTCGACGGGTCGGCTGATGCCTGCCCCGTTCGATCCCGAGTGCATCTTCGCCTCCCTCGACTCCGCGGGGGTGCGGTTTGTGCTGGTCGGTGGACTCGCGGGTGTCCTGCATGGGTCGCCCACGATGACCAACGACGCAGACATCGTCCCCGATCGCGATGACCTCAACCTGGCGTGTCTCGGTGAGGCGCTACGGGGTCTCGACGCTCGTCTGCGGGATCCGGGGACGCCCGACGGCGTGCCCTTCGATCCCCACCCGGCGCTGCTGCGTTCGATGAACACTCTGACCTGTACCACGCGATGCGGTGACCTGGACCTGACGTTCTTCCCCGATGGCTTCGCGGACAGCGTTGGCGGCTACGAAGCACTCGAACGCAGCGCCGTGACCTTCGAGATCGGCGGCGTCGGAGTGCGGGTCGCTTCGCTCGCCGACATCATCCGGTCGAAGGAGGCAGCCGACCGCCCCAAGGACCGGGTCGCCCTGCCGATCCTCCGCGCGCTCCAGCAGCAGATTGCCCCCACTCAAGCACCGCCCGGACCAACCCGGTTCAATCATGGTTGTGCCGGTTTCTTCGATGATCAGCGCCGGCCCGTCGAGATGATCTCCCTCCGCCAATCGCGC
>CAYUBX010000445.1:0-2296 GCA_964443165.1 uncultured Acidimicrobiales bacterium | reverse complement strand
GATCGCCCGCCTGGAAGAGAAATAGGTACCTGGAGCGCTCGAGGTACCTATTCAGGGCTACAGGACCGCGCCGGCGTCGATGTCGACCACATGGTTGAGGATGCGGGTGGAGTACGCGTCGACGAGGGCGGCGCCGCGTTCGTTCCCCGCATCGAAGGTGCCGATGAGCGACATCGCGCCGGAAAGGTAGTAGAGAGCGGACTCCTTGTAGCCGAGCAGTGCGTCGTCCCACGAGTAGTCGACGCCCTGGGTGGTGAGTCGGTCGTGCCATCGGCGCAGCAGGCTCTCCCAGTTGGCCGCGGCCGCGGGCTGGGGCACGCTCGTCCCCACGAGGTACGCGATGTCGGCGACGCCCCGCCCGCGCAGTGCGAGCTGGAAGTCGATGAACGCCACGTCGCCCGACCCGTCCTTGGCGAAGAAGATGTTGTCGAGCCGGGTGTCGGTGTGGATCAGCGTCGTCGGCCCCGCGGCGGTTCGCTCGATCAGCTCCTCGAACCGCGGATCCACGGCCAGCGCCAGCTCGATCGACGCCGCGGGAACCCGGTCGCTCCACTCCGACGTCAGGACCGGAATCCCGGCGCGATAGATTCCCGGGACCGCGGCGACGTACTGCGGCGCGTTCGGGACGGGCAACCAGTCCATCGACGCCAGCTCGGGATGTTCCCACCAGTGCGCGTGAAAGTCGGCCAGGACGTCGACGATCGCCTCGGCCTGGGGGATGGTGGCACCCACGACCTGATCACCCACCTCCCAGTCACGACCCATGTCCTGCATGAGGAGAACGAAGGAGCCGGGACCCTCCTGGGCGGCGAGATGGCAGGTGGGTGCGCCCATCGGTGACCGGGGGATCACCTCGGAGAACATCTTGATCTCGCGGTCGTAGATCCCGAGCATCAGGGCCACCTCGAGGTTGGCCGGCTCGGTGCAGGGCATCTTGGCGACGATCGAGGTAGAGCCCCCGTCGTCGAGGTCGAGGTGAAGCCGGGCGATCTCGCCGAAGATCCCGGTTCCCTCCCCGATGTTCTCGTCGCGCACCGACGTGACGACAGCACCACCCGTGGCGTCGTCGGCGAGGACCTCGTTGAGCCAATCGACGGTGATGTCCCCTGGTGTCGTCGGTAGTGCCATGTCGCCTCGCCTGGTCGTCGTCGCCCGGCGAGCCTAGATCCACCCGATCGTCGGCTCGCGCGGCGTCGAGGTAGCCGCCATTCTGACTACCGTTGGGCGCGCGTCATACGTCCGGGAGTGACACGTGGGACCAGGCACATCGGTCAAGGACGGTGCGGCGCACCTCGCGGCGCTCGAGCGGGACCGAGAGGTCTATCTCGACGGTGAGCGAATCACCCGCGTGGCGCACCACCCGGCCTTCGCCCGGTCGTGCCAGACCACCGCGATGCTCTACGACTTCCAGGCCCATCCCGCCAACCACGAGCTGATGACGTTCGACGTGGGCGGCGGGCGACGGGCGAACCGGGCGTGGCAGATGCCCGCCTCCTACGAGGAGCTCGTCTCGAAGAGGCGCGCGATGACCACGTGGGCCGAGCTGCACGCCGGCTTCATGGGGCGCTCGCCTGACCATCTGGCCTGCGCCGTGAGTGGCCAGGTGATGGGGATCGACGTGTTCGAGGAGCACGATCCCGCCAGGGCCACGGCGTACCGGGACTACTACGACTGGGCCCGCACCAACGACATCTTCCTCACCTACGTCATCATCAACCCGCAGGCTGACCGTTCGAAGGCATGGGGCGACCAGGCCAACGAGCGCATGACCACCCACGTCGTCGACCAGGATGACGCTGGTGTGATGGTCCGCGGGGCGAAGATGCTCGGGACGAGCTCGATCATGGCGGAGGAGGTGTTCGTCGCCAACCTGCAGCCCCTCCAACCCGGAGAGGAAGCCCTGGCGATCTCGTTCGCGCTTCCGCTCGACACGCCCGGCGTGAAGGTGATCTCGCGCAAGAGCTTCGAAGCGCATGCGGTGAGCGAATGGGACAACCCGCTGAGCCACCGCTTCGACGAGAACGACGCGATCATCCACTTCGACGACGTGACGGTGCCGTGGGAGAGGATCTTCGTTCTCGGCGACACCGACATGTGCCGGCGCCAGTTCCACGAGACGCCGGGGCACGTGTACCAGAACTTCCAGGCCCAGGTTCGGCTGGTGGTGAAGCTGCGCTTCCTCCTCGGCGTGGCCCGCCGGCTGGCGGAGACCATCGGCACGATCAACCTGCCGCCTGTCCAGACCCAGCTCGGGCTCATGGCCGCCGAGATCGCCACCGTCGAGAGCCAACTGTGG
>CAYUBX010000444.1:0-3749 GCA_964443165.1 uncultured Acidimicrobiales bacterium | reverse complement strand
CCCCACGGCGTAGTTGCGCAGGTAGCCCGACTGGGCCGGACGGATCAGCTCACCGAACTTGCGGGTGAGGATCCCGACCCCGTTGACGGCACCGTCGACGAACCGCTTGTCCGCGTCGGCGGTGAGCTGGAAGGCGCTCGTCCCGACCCCGCCGACCACCCGCGAGTACGTGGCATCGACGTACATCGCGTTCTCGAGGAAGGTCGGCTCGAGACGATCGCTGCTGATGCGGCCCTTGAGCCACACCATCACGGCGAAGCCGATTCCGATCAGTCCGGCGATCACCGCGATGGCCGCGAGCGTGACCTTGGTGGCGGTGCCGGACGAGAAGTGGTGCGGGTGGGCGAAGATCGGCTCGAGGAAGTGCTCGAGCACCAACCAGTCCTTCACCAGCGGAAGGTTGATCGCGCCGCCCACGAACGAGGCGACCGCCAGCACCACGAGTGGCAACGTCATGGTCCACGAGGACTCGTGCGGGTGGACGTCGTCCTCCCACCTCTTGTCACCGAAGAACACCAGGAAGACCTGGCGGCTCATGTAGTAGGCGGTGAGCAGCGCGGTGACGAGCCCGACCGCCCACAGCAGCGGACCGATGTCGCTCTGTTCCCACGCGGCGAGGAGGATCTCGTCCTTCGACCAGAAACCGGAGAACGGCGGCACGCCGGCGATTGCCAGCCAGCCGATGATGAACGTGAACGCGGTGATCGGCATGAGCGCTCGCAGAGC
Organism: uncultured Acidimicrobiales bacterium; assembly: GCA_964443165.1. Taxonomy (GTDB): domain Bacteria; phylum Actinomycetota; class Acidimicrobiia; order Acidimicrobiales; family Poriferisodalaceae; genus JAYPWI01. The sequence goes on along the minus strand of CAYUBX010000444.1, from coordinate 3,023 downwards.
ACCCATCTTCCGCATGTCCTGTTCGTCGTGCATCCCGTGGATCACCGAACCCGAGCCGAGGAACAAGAGACCCTTGAAGAAGGCGTGGGTGATCATGTGGAAGATCGCCGCCACGTACGCGCCGGAGCCGATCGCCAGAAACATGTAGCCGAGCTGGCTCACCGTCGAGTAGGCGAGCACCTTCTTGATGTCGTGCTGCGCGACGGCCGACAGCGCGGCGAACAACGCCGTGGCGGCGCCCACGATCGCGATCACGAGGAGCGCGTCGTCCGTGAGGATGTTGTTCATCCGCACGAGGAGGTAGACGCCCGAGGTGACCATCGTCGCGGCGTGCACCATCGCCGACACGGGGGTCGGGCCCTCCATCGCGTCGGGCAACCACACATAGAGGGGGAGCTGTGCCGACTTGCCCGCTGCGGCGACGAACAACAGGAGCGACACCGCCGTGCCAGTGGTGGTGGCCATCGCCGGGGAGACGTTGATCTCGGTGTAGGTGACGGTGCCGAGGGTGGTCCAGATCAGGAACGTGGCCACCATGAAGCCCCAGTCACCGACTCGGTTGGTGACGAAGGCCTTCTTGCCGGCGGTCGCGGCGCTCTCGCGGGTGTGCCAGAACGAGATCAAGAAATAGGAGCACGCTCCCACACCCTCCCACCCGAGGAAGGTGATCACGAGGTTGTTGCCGAACACCAGCATCAACATCGAGAACAGAAAGAGGTTGAGGTACACGAAGAACTTGGAGAACTTCGGGTCCCCGTGCATGTAGCCCACCGAGTAGAGGTGGATCAGCGTGCCGACGCCGGTGACGAACAGACCCATCGTGATCGACAGTGGGTCGACGAGGAACCCGGCCTCGACCAGCAACGACCCGGCAGGCACCCAGTCGAAGAGCACCTGCTCGAAGGTCCGTCCGCCAGTGTGGCTGTCCTCGCCGAGCAGACCGAAGAACACCACCGCCGTCGCCGCGAACGAGCCGGCGGACATCGCCGTCGCGAGCCAGCCGGCCGTGGGTTCGCCGAGTCGTGGCCCCACGGCCAGGAGAATCAAGAAGCCGACCAGGGGGAAGGCAGGGATGAGCCAGACGAGTTCGAGCACCGTCATCTACCCCTTGAGCGCCGAGAGATCGTCGGCTGTCGAGCCGGGTTGACGACGCAAGATGGCCACCCCGAGACCGAGGCCCACCACGCCCTCCGCCGCCGCGACCACCAGCACGAAGAACACGACCGTCTGCCCGCCGATGTCGCCGAGGGCCCGGCTGAAGGCGACGAAGCTCAGGTTGACGCCGTTGAGCATCAGCTCCACGCACATGAGCATCACGAGCGGGTTGCGACGGATGAGCAGCCCGATGCCACCGATGATGAACAGCGCGGCCCCGAGGATCAGGTACCACGACGTCGTAATTTCCATCAGGAACCCCCCTCCTCATTCGATGGTGTCTTGGGCTTGCGGGCCAGGACCACCGCTCCGATCACCGCGATGACGAGCAGCAGCGACGTCAGCTCGAACGCGTACACGTAGTCGCTGAAGAGCGACCGGGCGAGCAGCCGGACATCGGAGGTTGTGCCATCGATGACCCCGCTCACGGCGGGGGCACCCGTGACTGGGTTGTCCACCACGGCGATCAGCCCGATCGTCACCACCACGGCCCCGAGTCCGAATGCCGCAGCGGCCCATTTCTGCACCGGCAGTGCGCCGAACTCGAGATTCTGAGCCTGGTCAACGCCGAGCAGCATGATCACAAACAGGAACAGCACGACGATCGCGCCGGCATAGACGATCACCTGAACGGCCGCGAGGAAGTGCGCTTCCTGGGCGACGAACTGCACGGCGATCCCGAACAGCGTCATGACCAACATGAGCGCGGAGTGAACGGGGTTCTTGGCGAGGATCACGCCGAGTGCTCCGACGATGCAGACCGCCGCGGCGACCACGAAGACAGCGACATCGATCATCAGTGATGAGCCCCGTGTGAGTCGGTCTCGGCTTCGGTGTCCTCCGGTTCATCCGCCGCTGGGGCATGCTGCCCCATCTCCGGAGAGCGGACTCCGTAGCCGAGCTCACCGCTCCAGCCGACGCGGTTCTCGTACGTGGGATCACCCGACGGCGCGGTGGCCCGCATCCACCCAGAGGTGTTGAGGTCGTCACCGTCGTGCCAGAGCTCCCACGGCTGCCGGCGCGGCTTTCCGTCGTCGCCGACGACGAGCTCCTCTTTGGTGTAGATCGCGTCGCGCCGGTTGGCGAAGCTGAACTCGAAGAGCTTCGACTCGGTGATCGCCTCGGTGGGGCAGGCCTCGACGCAGAGGTCGCAGTGAATGCACCGCAGGTAGTTGATCTCGTAGACGTAGCCGTAGCGCTCCCCCGGGCTGACCGGGTCATCCTCGGGGTTGTCCGCGCCGCGGACATAGATGCACTTGGCGGGACACACACCGGCACAGAGCTCGCAGCCGATGCACTTCTCCATGCCGTCCTCGTAGCGGTTGAGCACGTGCCGCCCATGGAAGCGCTCCGGCTTGGGTCGCTTCTCTTTGGGGTACTCCGTGGTGACCCGCTCGTCGAACAGCTTGTTGAACGTGACCCTGAAGCCGTCGAGGTAGCCCATCAGACGTCCTCCAGCTCTCGTTGATATGCCCGGTCCCCGGCCCGCAGCGCGGCCACGAGAAGGGCGACGCAGATGGTGGCGCCGATCGCCACGCCGCCGAATGCTGCGACGGGGTTCCAGTCGTAGACCGGGCGCAGCTCCTTCACGCTGACGAAGAGGAGCCAGCCGAGGATGAGCGGGATCAGGACCTTCCAGCCGAGGTGCATGAGCTGGTCGTAACGCAGGCGGGGAAGCGTGGCCCGGAACCATACGAACATGAAGAGGAACGCCAGCACCTTGGCGAAGAACCACACCGTCGGCCACAGCCAGTCGAGGCCGAAGAAGATCGGGCCGGCGGGACCGCCGAAGAACAAGGTGACCATGATCGCCGACATGGTGATCACGTTCATGAACTCGGCGAGGAAGAACAGGGCGAACCGGATCG
>CAYUBX010000443.1:0-3759 GCA_964443165.1 uncultured Acidimicrobiales bacterium | reverse complement strand
ACGGTTTGACGTTGATTGTGCGGTCGGCCTTGATCGTCACCTCACCGACCTTGTCGTCCGTCGTTCCGATCGTCGTGTAGTTGCCAACAAGCGCCTGCCCGTCGCCGTTGATCGTGACCAACGCGACGCCGGCCCCGAGCCCAGCGGCACCGCCGCCCGTGATGCCGGCAGCAGCGTTGCCGAGGTGGTAGTCGATGGTGCTCATGGCGATCGCGTCGACGGTGCCGAAGCCGGCGATGGTCGAACCATCTTCCGCAAAGTGACCGTGTTGTACCGTCCCGTCATTGGGATCAATACGGGCGCCGAGCAGGGCGCTGACCGCGCTCGAGTCGCTGACAAGCGAGACCGCCGCACCCAGCGTAAAGATGCCACTGACGGCTCCGGCAAAACTGAGGATCCGCACATCCGAATCGAAGTCGGCGTCTACCGTCAGGCTGCCGGTGCCGAGTGCTTGGATCGTTGTGGTCGGCCCGACGAAGGCGGTCACGTCTGCATCGATGCTGACGATACCGATGCCGACGCCGGCCGCAACGGCACCGTAACCGAGACCACCGGCGTATCCGGTGAAGTCCAGCTTCTGACGGGCATCCACGTCGACGTCACCGGCAACCTCGACGGCGTGATCGTCGATCCCGGCGGCTGTCCCGCTGGTCGCGACCGCGGCAGTGGCGGTGACCCCCTCACTCAACCGTCCGGCAGGGGAGTTCTGGCTTGAGGCGGTGCGTGCCGCGTTCCCGATGTCCTGCCCGCCGACAATGATCCTGTGATCGCCACCGGTCATCTGCGTCGGATCGAGATCGATCGCGATTTGGCCAACAACAGGGCATCGGTGGTGGACCTCGGGTTCGGTGGCCGACCGGTGGAGGACGATCTCGTCCGCGACGGCAGTCCCGACGGCGCGGTGTGGCTCGGCCTCGATCGCGCCACATTCCCGGCGACGGCCAGCGTCCGCCAGGCCGAACTACTCGCCGTCACCGATCACGCCGACGGGTTGCGCGACCACCTGGCCCGCGCGGCCACCGGAGGCACACGTCAGACTGCCGCTGCGGCGATCGAGCGCCTCCTCGCCTTCCAGAAGGATGCCGTCGGTATCGACCGGGTCAGCGCCGTCAAGCCGCTGCGACGCGCGATCGATGCCGTCGCGGCGGCCGAGCAGCGGCTCGACGAGGTTCGCACCCGCCACGGCGAGTACCACCACCTCGTCCTCGAACTCCAGCAGGCTCGTCGTCAGGCCGAGGCCGCCGACGAGCGCGTCCGCGAAGCCACCGCCGCCGCGCAGCTCCATCGGCTGGATGCGGCCGAAGCGCGAGTGGCCGAGCTCGAACGACGTGCCGCCGAGTTTCCCGACGGCGAGCCGTCGGCGGGGGAGGACCCCGGTGCAGCCGAGCTCGCTCGTGTCGTCGAGCGCTTCCGTTCGCTGCCGCCCGAACCGAGCACCCGACTCCCCGAGGCGGCCCGCATCGAGGCCGAGATGGCGTCGCTGCCTCCGGCACCCGTCGGACCGCTGGAGATTCCGGCGTCGGTACACGACTCGCTGGCCCGCCACCGGTCGGCCGGTGAGCGACTGCGCCAGCTCGAACGAACCGTCGTGGCACCGTCGGCCCCCGACGTCGAGCCCGGCGAGGCCCAGGTCTGGGTCGAGGCCCTTCGACGCGAGCCGCCGCCGTCCCTCGCCGATGCAGAGGCGGTGTTCGACATGGCCCGCCACACCGAGTCCGAGCGCGAGCGTCAGATCGTACGCCGCCGCCAGGCCTCGATCGGGGGCTGGCTGGTGGTCGTCGCCGGCCTGGCGGCCGTCGCAGTCGGCCCATCGCTGGTTCGAGCGATCGGTGTCACCGTGGTCGTCTGCGCTGCGTTCGGCGCCTGGGTCCTCGGACGTCGGTCGCTGAGCGAACCCGCTGATCTCGCTGCGATACAGCGCGATCTCGACGAGCTGGCCTCTCGGCATCGGATCCATGCCGACTCGGTGGATCGCGCCACGAGGAGCTTGGTCGACGCGGGCCTCCCGCTCGGCGATGCTGCCCTCGAGGCAGCTGTGGCGCGGCATGTGGAGTGGAGCGCTCATCGCGTTGCGCAGCAGGGAGTAGAAGAAGCGCGAACCGAGGCGGCGGACTGCCGGCGGCTCGCTCTGGTCGCCCTAGCCGATGTCGGAATCGAGGCACAGGAGCCCGATCAGGGTGTCGAGGAGCTGGCGCGTGTCGTGGAGGCGACGAAGATTGAAGCCTCCGAGGCGGCCCGGCGGAACTCCCTCGCAGACGACCTCGATCGCCGTCGCACGTTCGACCAGGAGTTGGCCGACCATCGTCGGACTGCCGACCACATCGTCGAGGCCGTCGTCTACGCAGGTGGCTCACATGACCTGCACGGCTCACCGGACCAGATCGCCGATGGGCTGGAGGCCATCTTGGCCGAGTGGGAAGAGACCGCACGGCAACTGCGCGGACGCCACGAACGATGGGGTGCGCTCCGCTCCGCCCTCGGCGGAGCCGACCTCGACGAGCATCGCGACCAGCTGCGAGCGATGCGTGCCGACGTCGACGATGCCTGCGCCGGGTTCGATCGAGAGACGCTCGCCCGGAGCGCAGATCCCGACGCGGCGCTGCGCTCGGCACACGCGGAGGCTCGGGAGGCCACCGAGCGGGCCGAGCGCTGCGGTGGAGCGTTGCAGCAGGTCGATCTGGTCAGCGTCGACGTCGGCGCCGCGGAGGCGGAGCTGGAATCAGCGCGCACTGAGCTCGACAGAGTCGAGAGACTGCGCGACACGCTCGAGACCACCCGCTCGTTCCTCACCGCCGCACACCACCACGCGCATCGAGCCCTCGCCCCGCGTCTCGAGCGCGAGATGACGCGCTGGGTTCCGGTGGTCACCGCAGGGCGCTACGTCGAGGCACAGGTCGACCCCGAGACGTTGGCGGTCCGGGTGCGTTCCCGCGACGGTCAGGCCCGCGACGCCGCCCTTCTCTCCCATGGCACTGCTGAGCAGATCCATCTGGCGTTGCGCATCGTGCTCGCGCAGCTGCTCACTTCTGACGGGGAGCGCTGCCCGGTCCTCCTCGACGACCCCACCGTGCACGCCGACCCCGAACGCACGCTCGAGATTCTCGAGTGGCTGCAGGAGGTCAGCCGCGACCACCAGGTGATCGTGTTCTCCCAAGAGGCCCAGGTCGCCGAGTGGTCCACCGAGCGCCTCGACCCCGACATCGACGCGTTCGTCGGTCTGGTCGACACCGGATCGGCATCCGACGGGCACCCTGATCTCACTCAGCGTTGACTATAACCACGAAGCGTGAGATAAGCTCGATATCTGCTCATGACTGAGGGTGATCTCCACCCCGCGGTCGTCCGTTGCCCGGTTTCATCGGGCAGAGCGAGCTCGACGAGGAGCGATGAGGTCATGACGAGCAGGCGCATCCTGGCCGTCGGACTCGCGTTCTTTCTCGCGCTCTTCGTCATCACCGCTCTGGTCGCTCCTGGGCACATCGAAGACCGTCTGGAAAGGGACGCGGTCGATGCGCTCGAGAGCCGCAGTCTCCCGCAGGTCGTGCTCGAGGCGGATGGGCGGAGGCTCGTGGTGTCGAGCCGAGCAGGTGCTGCGGTCGTCGCGGTGCTCGAGGGTATCGATGGCGTACGCGATGTGACACGGAGCAAAGCGATCGCCGCGCCGACCTCGACCATCGCCCCCACTACGTCGCAGGCTCCGGGAACGACATCGGTTCCTCTCCCTACCGCGTCATCCACCGTTCCGACCACAACTCTGCC
>CAYUBX010000442.1:0-3761 GCA_964443165.1 uncultured Acidimicrobiales bacterium | reverse complement strand
GAGATCGACAACGTCCCCCGCTACATCGCAGAGCTGACGCCGGGCCCAAGCGGGGCGTACGGATTTCGCGGTGGGAGGATCGCCGGGGTGGACGTCGGTTTCGACGCGGTGGCTCTTCCCGAGACGATCGAGCAGATGCTTCGCAGCGTCCGAAACTCCCAGCAGGCCGCGTCACCAGGTGGCACCGCGGTCGTTCTCGGCGTGCCGCTCGAACCCTTCGAGCTCGACATCACCCGGCATCTGCTGACCGGTGAGAAGCGCTTCATCGGCAGCATCGGCGGAACGAGCGTGCCAGAGCGCGACTTCCCGACCTTCCTCGACTGGCACCGAACGGGCGATCTCGACCTGAATCGATTCGTCACGAGGCGCTTCGCTCTCGACGAGATCAACGAGGCCACCGAGCTTCTCGAAGCCGGTCAGATCCTCGGGCGCTCGATCGTTGAGTTCACCTGAAGCGTCTCGCCTTCACGTCACAGCCAGGTGGTCGAGCAGCGCGCTCGTGACCGCCTCGGAGCGACCGTCATCGGTGAGGAAATGCCCGCCGCCGGTGAGCTCCACGAAGTGGTAGGCGCCCGCGACGAACCGCTCGGTCAGTTCGGCGGCAGCCCGGCCGACACTCTGATCCTCGGTGCCCCACACGTAGAGCGTGGGGACCTCGATCGGAGGCGTGTCGGCGGCGCGAAGGCCGGTCGATGGGGCGGCTCGATACCAGTTGACCGCTGCCTCGAGGGCGTCGTGCTCGCCCAACACAGAGAGGTACGCATCGACATCGGCGTCGGGGACGCCGCTGTGGCCGAGCATGCGACGCAGCCGCCGCGCGTCATCGGCGAGCAGCAGGCCGGCGGTCGCCGGATCATGAAACGCCGAGTGGTGCTTCGAACGCTCGGCCTGCGCGGCATCCGCGGAGAAGGACTTTGCGAACGCCGCCGGGTGGGGGCGCGACAGGACCGTGAGGCTGCGGATCGCCTCCGGGTGATGGGCTGCTGCGAGCCATGCGAGCTGGCCTCCCCAGTCGTGACCCACGAGATCCACCCGCCCCCCGCACCACTCCGCGAGCGCCACGACGTCTGCCACGAGATTCTCGGTGGAGTAGTCGGACTGCTCGCGAGGTCGTGCGCCTGGCGAGTAGCCGCGCTGGTCGGGTGCGATTCCCCGGTAGCCCGCGCTCGCCAGGCTCGGGAGTTGGTCCCTCCAGGTGTGTCGGGTCTGTGGGAACCCGTGGAGAAAGAGCACCGGCCGGCCGTCGGGAGGACCCGCCTCCCAGGCCGTGTACGTCAGACCGCCGAGCGGGATCGCGATGTCGTCGATCACAACTGGCTCGACAGGGCAGCCACCTCGAGCAGATCGTCATACGCAGCAGCACCGGTCGGTTCGTCCGGCTGGGTGACCCGGATGGCGACCACCTCGTCGGCGAGACCCTCGTAGTCCGTCAAGCGCTCGGCACACCGCTCGGGTGTCCCGGTGATCGTCATCGTGTCGATCACCTCGTCGGGAACCCGGGCCATCGCCTCGCCGGTCTCGCCCGCCGGCATGAGCCGGGCCAGATCGTCGGCCACATCGGCATAGCCGAGCTGGCGCAGCTGTGAGTCGTAATACGGGTGAGGAACGGGGTGAAAGAGACCGCAGACCGCCAGACGAGCCGCGCGACGAGCGGCGGCGTCGTCGCGGTTGACGCTGACCTGGGCCCCCATCGGAAACGCCAGTTCGTCGACCGAGCGACCGACAGCTGTTGCTGCGGCCTCGGCCTGGGGGCGGACGTGCTCGGCCATGAAGGTCGCAGACGACATGATCCCGACACCGATGCCGTCGGAGACCTCTGCCGCCACCCGGCGGAGGTTGGGGCCACTCCCGGCGAGGTACACGGGAATCGTCTCTCGAACAGGCGCGTAGGAGGCGCGCCACTTCATGGTGTGGGTCTCGCCCTGGTACCGCACGGGCTCACCAACCTGTGCCGAGACGAGCTGGCGGACCACGTCGACGAACTCGCGCATGTACGCGAGCGGCCGTGAGGAGTCGATGCCCATGTACCACTCGTTGAAGTGCGGGTTGCCCGTCCCGACCCCGAGAACGAAGCGGCCGCCGCACAACTCGTCGAGGTCCCGGGCCGCCAACCCGGTCAGCCACGCCGAACGACCGAAGGCGTTGACGACGTAGGTCCCGATGGTCACTTCCTCCGTGACATTCGCCACTGCGGCAGCAGGGACGAACGCACTGCGTCCCGCCTCGACCAGGTACAGCGACGCGGCACCGGCCTCTTCGCCTCGCCTGGCGATGGTGGTGATGGTGTCGAGTGAGTCCTCGAAACCGAGCAGGAGTCCGAGCTTCACGTTGCCTCCCCCGTCTGAGCAGCCCCCCGAAACGTAGTGGGGCGGTGCTCAGCTCGCGGTGGTCGCCAACGCGGGCAGCCGGATGGTGACCTCGGCTCCCCCGAGCGGGCCGATCCCGAGGCGCAGCTCGCCACCGGCGGTCTCGGCGAACCGGCGAGCGATGTCCAGCCCGAGACCGGTCGATCCGGCCTCGGATTCGCCCCGGCGCTCGACGCCCACGGGGATACCTGAGCCGGCGTCTTCCACCACGATGTCGATCCAGCCTTCGTCGCTCCGAACGGAGATCGCGACCGCCGACTCATCGGGAGTATGAGCGAAGATGTTCTCGAAGAGCGTGTCGACCGCTGCGGACAGATCCGCCCGACGCACGCGCGCGATGGCCGACTGCTCGTCGTGGACGAAGCTCCACGGTCGGCCTTGATCATCGGCAAGAACCGCCCAGAACTCGGCGCGATCTCGAACCGTCTGACCTACTTCGCAGACGGCGTCCGCGCCCATGTTGCCGCGCGCTTCCCGGATCACGCCATCGACCACCGAGGTGAGGTCGGCCACATCGGACCGGAAGGCGTCCGCTTCGTCCTCGTCACCGAGTTGCTCGACGCGCATCCGGAGTTTGGTGAGCGGGGTGCGCAGGCGATGCGAGAGCTCGGCGACCAACTCGCGCTCGTGATCGAGCATCGACGCGATGCGCGAGCCGAGCTGGTTGAACGTTCCCGCCAGCTCGACCAGCTCCTCTGGGCCCTCGGGTTCGACAGCTGCTTCGAGGTCACCGTCCCCGAGTCGGCGCGCCGCGGCCACGAGGTGCTCCGTCGGTCGGACCACGGTGCGAGCCAAACGGTCGGCCACCACCACCGACAAGAGCACGAGCAGCGCGCCGACGCCGGCGAGGGTGGACCACGCCCTCCACTGCCCGCGCCGCAACGTGGAGGTCGGGACGTAGACGCGCACCGCGGCGCGGTCGCCAGGCCCAAAGGCGACGGCCGACACCAACTCCTTGCCACCGTCGATGTCGTCGATCGCTGAGGCGCCATCCTCGAGAGCCGCGATCACCGCCTCGGTTCGCTCGATCTCGGGCCCGACCACCAGCCCTCCGGAGGTGATGACCGTGAGCCGACCCTCCTGGCCGGCGGTCGTCACCGCCATCGCCGACACGATCTGCTCGCGGTCGCCGCCAGCCGCAAGAGCAGGCACCACGGCGGCCGCCTCACTCCGCGCCGTGTCGACCGCCCGATCCTCGGCGGTCCGGCGCACGAGGAATCCGAGCGGGACGATGAACGCAGTCGCGACCAGCGTCGAGACTGCGACGAACACCAGGATCAAGCGTCGCCTCACGTCGGATCGGCGAGCTTCACCCCGACACCGCGGAAGGTGCGCAGGTAGTGAGGCTCGGCGGCGGTCTCCCCCAGCTTCCGCCGCAACCACGACAGGTGAACG
>CAYUBX010000441.1:3371-3762 GCA_964443165.1 uncultured Acidimicrobiales bacterium | reverse complement strand
CCGACGGTTCCGATGCTGGTGTTAGCTGGTGCGATCGGCGGGGTGGGGTTCTTCCTCGGGACGCTCTACACCGGCGCGACCTACGTCCACGTCGGCTTCTTCGACCCCGCGGTGGCGGTGAGCCAGATCCGCGACGAGGCGTGCACCATCGCGCTCCCGGGGTTCGAGACGATCTGGGTGCCGATCATGACCCACCCGACGCGGCAGGACGGAGATCTCGACACCCTCGAGATCGTGATGTGTGTCGGCGTCGAGGAACGGCTCCGTCAGATCCAGGACTCCACGCCCGATGCCACGCTGATCAGCTGCTACGGCCAGACGGAGGCATGCGCGTTTCTGAGCCTCAACGAACTGGACGACCCACTCGACATGCGAGTCACCACTGGCGGTT
>CAYUBX010000441.1:0-3361 GCA_964443165.1 uncultured Acidimicrobiales bacterium | reverse complement strand
ACACCGGTGAGCGACTGGCGCCAGGGAACACGGGAGAGCTCTGGTACCGAGGGCCGCAGGCCTTCGACGGATACTTCCGCGATCCCGAGCTCACCGCCGAAGTCTTCGACGACCGCGGCTACTTCCGCACCGGCGACATCGTCCGCATGGATGTCGAGGGACGGATCAGCTTCGACAGCCGCGTGAAGGACATGCTCAAGGTCGGTGGCGAGAACGTGTCGGCCGCCGAGGTGGAGGGCTACCTGCTCACCCATCCTGCGGTGAACATGGCCCAGGTGGTGTCGGCGCCCGACGACAAGTACGTCGAGGTCCCCGCGGCGTACATCCAGCTGAAGGACGGCGTCGAGGCGACCGAGCAGGAGATCATCGACTTCTGCCGCGGCAAGATCGCGACGTTCCGCGTTCCTCGCTACGTGCGCTTCGTCGACGACTACCCGATGTCGGGTACCAAGGTCAAGAAGGTGGAGCTGCGGGAGGACATCCGCAAAGACCTCGCCGAACAGGGCATCACCGAGGCGCCACCGATCACCTCCGGCTGATCATCCCGGCTTCGGCCTCGATTGCTTCCACGTGTCGTAGTCGACGACCGGCAGGCCGGCGTCCTTCCAGCCGCCGAACCCGCTCTCGATGTGAGAGACCTTCGGCATGCCCATGTCCTGCAGGGTCTTTGCGGACAAACTTGTCCGCCCGCCGCCCGCTCAGTAGAGGACGAACTCGATGTCCTCGGCGAAGACCGGCTTGAAGTAGGGCGAGTCGGGTGACACCCAGAACTCGAGCATCCCCCGCTCCACGTGCATCGCGCCGGGGATCACTCCATCGCGCTGGAGTTCGCGAACGTCGCGGACGTCGATGAGAAGCGCGTCCTCTTCGTCGACGCGTCGCTTCGCCTCCTCGGGCGTGAGGTTGACGATCTCCTCCCTCGCGGCGGCGATCATCTCGTTGACGGACTTGATGGCCATGCAGCGAAGCTAGCCCGCTTCGAGGTCGGCCAAGCACTCGCAGAAGCGCTCCACGTTGGCAAGCTTGATCTCCTCGTACCCCCGCACGAGGTCCGCAGGGCAAGCGATCTCCACCGCAACCGGAAGCGTCGCCGTCGTGAGACCCGCCCATACCTGTGATGTGCAGCGCGTCGTCGGTGGGCAAACCTCCTCAATCGCCCTGGGCTCGAGCCTGACGGTTGTCTGCAACATGCCAGCTGATGCGCTAGAAGGTTCGCGAGGAGACGGGAAGGAACAACGTGCTCCAACGCTTCGGAACCCTGTTCGTCGGTCAGGTCCGGCACGAGAAACTGGGGTTCGGCGCCCCGGCGGTCAACGACCGGTGGTACACGGACGCGGAACTCGCCGAGCCGCTCCACACGGCCGAGGAGATCGCAGGTCTCATGGACCGGCTGGGCTACGACACGATGTGGCTGGCGGAGCACCACTTCCAGCGGGAGGGGTACGAGTGCTTCCCGAACATCATCTTGCTGGCGACCCATCTGGCAGCGCAGACGGATGCGCTGCGGTTTGGCTCCGGCTTCAACATCTTGCCGATGTGGCATCCGCTGCGATTGGCAGAGGACTACGCCGTCGCCGACATCTTGACGAAGGGGCGCGTCCGCCTCGGCGTCGGCCGCGGCTACCACGCACGAGAGCTGGAGATATTCCGCCATCCAGGAGCCAGCGTGGAGGATGCGCGGGAGCTGTTCGAAGAGCAGGTCGAGGTCCTGCTCACCGCACTCCGCGAGCCGACCTTTTCCCATCGAGGCCGGTTCTTCGATCTTCCCCCAGAAGGCATCGCGTACCGCGGGTACGAGCTGACCGACCTGACGCTGGTGCCCAAGCCGCAGTACTCCACCGAGTGCTGGCAGCCGATCGTGTCGGCCAGCGACCGGGCGCTCGACTTCATGATCGACCGCGGCATCTCGGGCTTCGTCGGTGGCGGAGCCGCGTCGGGCGGCGCGTCGCAGGAGGTGGCGGAGCGCTGGCAGGCCAAGCTCGCAGAGAGAGGGCGCGACACGCAGCTCGGCGAGGACCTGATCTTCGGCTTCTCGTTCTACATCGCGGACACCGAGCAGGAAGCCAAAGAAGCGGGCCGGGAGATCCTCGAGGAGTACCAGAAGATGTTCGCCCCGCTCGGTTTCGCCGGCGCGGTGAGCGATGAGCAGCTGGCCGCCCTCGCCGACCCCGCCAGAGCGCACACAGCGGGCATGCAGACGATGGACGACGCGGTCGCGGCCGGATCCTGGTTGATCGGCCCTGCCGAGCGGCTCGTCGAGGCGTTCGGGGAGCTCCAGGAGAACTATCCAGGGCTCGAAGAGGTGATGGTGGCCCAGCCCGTCGGCGCGCGCCCAGAAACGATCAGCGAGCAGCTCGAGCGCTTCGCCACCGAGGTCATGCCCCACTTCGGCGGGGGACCCAAGGCGACAGGCGACGCGACGTGAAGATCGGCATCGGCCTGTGGTGCCTCCAGTCCACCGCCACCCGCCCGCGCCACTTCACCGACGTGTACGACGAGATGATCGCGTTCGGCGATCTCGCCGACCGGATCGGCATTCACAGCTTCTGGCTCAGCGAACACCACGGGTACCACGATGGCTACTGCGCGGCGCTCCTGCCTCCCGCCGCTGCGGTCCTGGATGCGACCGAACGGCTCGAGGTGGGCACAGGCGTCCTCCTGTTGCCCCTTCACGACGCCGGTCGGATCGCCGCGGGGACCGCCGCGCTGCACGATCGGTTCGGCGGGCGATTCCACCTCGGTGTCGGCATGGGATACAGACCCGCTGAGTTCGAATCGAGGGATCTCGACATCGCGGACCGGGTCCGGAGGATGAACGCGGGCCTGGACGTCATTGCGCCGCTCGACGCACCCACCTGGGTGGGGGTCACCAGCGAACCGGCGGCACGGCGGGCGGGGCGCCGCGGGATGGGACTCTTCATTTCGGGGGCCTTCTCCCCCAGCGTCGTCGAGACGCTCGTGGCCGCTCACCGCCAGGCATGGGAGGACGCCGGACGACCTGGCGGCGAGCGACCGAAGGTCGGCCTCCTGCGCAACCTCTGGATCGCCGAAGGAGCCGCCGAGCGGCGGCAGGCCCTCGACTGGGTGCGATCGAGCTACCTGGTCTACGCAGGCCTGGGCTGGGGTGCTGACGACACCGGCGTCGACTTCGTCGCCGCGATCGAGGAGTCGATGGACGAGGTCGAGGCATCCGCCACCGTCGGCTACGCTGCCGAGATCGCGGAGCATCTCCGGAGCAACGGCGGCGGCACTCTGCAGGAAGCCATCAAGATGACCGGGCTGTTCATCGGAAGCGGCCCGACGGTCCAGGTGGCCGAGGGGATCCGCTGCCGGACGATGGACGCCCCGGACCCGACCGTGG
>CAYUBX010000440.1:0-3791 GCA_964443165.1 uncultured Acidimicrobiales bacterium | reverse complement strand
GAGGCATCCCTGAGCGCCGCAGGGACACACCGCGCCATCCGGCTCCACGATGACGTGACCGACGTGGCCGGCGTTGCCGAGCCGCCCCTCGAGGAGACGCCCGTCGAGCACGAGCCCACCGCCCACGCCGGTGGAGACGACCATCGCGAGGAAGTTGTCGACACCTCGGCCCGCGCCCACCCAGTGCTCGGCGAGGGCGAGCGCCTTGGCGTCGTTGTCGATCGCGACCGGCAGTCCCAGGTCGCTCTCGAGCCGTTGGAGCAGTGGGAACCCGCGCCATCCCGTGATGTTGAGTGGCGACACCATGCGGCCGCCTGGCTCCATCGGACCTCCGCATCCGACCCCGCAGACGACGGGTCGAGCAGGGGCGGCGGCGGTGGCCTCGTCGAGCATCGATGCCAGGGTGGAGTACATCAGCTCACCATCGGCGCCCGGTGTGGGACACCGGGTCGACCAGAGCACGCGCGCGGCCTCGTCAACCACTCCGACGACCAGCTTGGTGCCGCCGATGTCGACCGCGAGGGCGACGCGTTGCCCCGGCTGCCCCGACCCCTCGACGACCATGGCGGGAGCATACCGTCGCGGATCCGTCACTCCGTGGCCCGATGACACCTACCCCTGGAGCGCTGGGTAGCCTGCTGCGGCAACGAATTCACGAGCGGGAGCCCGATGACCGAGACAACCAACGCCGGAACCGCAGCCGGGGGTCCCTCGTTCACGGATGTTTTCGGTCGCATCACCAACAACATCGCTCAGGTGATCCGGGGCAAGGACGATTCCATCCGCCTGGCCCTGCTCTGCCTCGTGTCGGAAGGGCATCTCCTCGTCGAGGACGTGCCCGGCGTCGGCAAGACCAGCCTGGCCAAGTCGCTGGCCGCCTCCATCGAATGCTCGTTCGGCCGGGTCCAGTTCACCCCCGACGTCCTCCCGACCGACGTCGTCGGCGTCAACATCTGGAGCGAGCAGGAGCGGGTGTTCGAGTTCCGGTCCGGACCGGTGTTCAACAACATCGTTCTCGGCGACGAGATCAACCGGGCATCCCCCAAGACGCAGGCGGCCCTCCTCGAGGCGATGCAGGAACGTCAGGTCACGATCGATCGCACGACCCACGAGCTGGCCCGCCCCTTCATGGTGTTCGCCACCCAGAACCCGATCGAACACGAGGGCACCTACCCGCTGCCCGAATCCCAGCTCGACCGGTTCCTGATGCGCATCACTATGGGATACCCAGAACGAGAGGCCGCGCTCGACATTCTCGACACGCACGACGGCACGCACACCACCAGCATCGGCCCGGTCGCGACCGTCCAGGAGGTCGTGGCGATGACCGACGCCGTGAAGGGCGTCCACGTCGCGCCGAGCCTCAAGGAGTACATCGTCGCGATCGCGGAAGCGTCGCGAAACCACCACGCTCTCTCGCTCGGAATCAGCCCGCGAGCCACGCTCAACCTGCAGCGTGTCAGCCAGGCCAGCGCGGCGTCGCACGGCCGCGGCTACGTGGTGCCCGACGACATCAAGGCGATCGCCGGCCCGGTCCTCGCCCATCGTCTCGCGCTGACACCCGATGCGCAGCTGCAGGGAATCAAGGTCGACGGCGTCGTCGCCGACGTGCTCGCCAGTGTTCCGGTCCCCACCGCCGCGGAGCGCTGAGCTGATCGGCGGCCCCACCCCGGATCGGCGGTCGCGGCCATGTTGACGCGCCACGCCTGGACGTTGTCGCTCGGCGGGACCGCACTCGCGGTCGCCGGCCGCATGTTCGGGGTGTATGAGCTCTTTATCCTCGGCACCGCGGCCGTCGGTCTGGTGGTCATCGCCGCGATCTGGGCGGGCCTCGCGCGCCTGAAGGTCAGTGTCACCCGATCGGTTCAGCCCGTCCGGGTCCACGCAGGGACGGCAGCGCGAGTGGATCTGCGGATCTCGAACCTCGGGCGCCGGACACCCGTCCTGCGCGTTCGTGATCCCGTCGCCGGAACCCGTGGCGCCGACATCTCCGTCGGGCCGCTGCTTCGCGACGAGCAGGTCCGCGCGTCGTACGCCGTGCCGACGGAGCGGCGTGGCGCGGTCGCGATCGGGCCCATGCGGATCGACATCACCGACCCGTTCGGGCTGGCCTCTGTCCGGATCGACGCGACCGGCCCGACGACGCTCACCGTCTACCCGCGTGTGGATGTCATCGCGCCACTGCCCTTCTCGAGTGGTCACGATCCGCACGGCGGCGCGCACGACGCCCAGAGCCTGGGGCGGATCGGCGAGGAGTTCTACGCACTCCGCGACTACACCGTCGGCGACGACTTGCGACGCGTCCACTGGCCGTCCACCGCCAGACGCGGTCAGCTCATGGTCCGCCAGGACGAGCTTCCGTGGCAGGGGCGGGTGACCGTGCTCCTCGACACACGCGCGACCGCCCATGACGACGACTCCTTCGAGGGAGCGGTGTCGGCCGCAGCCAGCGTCATTGCGGCGAGCGCCAAGCGACGCGACATGGTCCGCCTGGTCACCACGCACGGAGGCGACAGCGGGTTCGCGACCGGACAGCACCACGTGGACTCGATGTTCGAGCACCTCGCCACCGTCGAGATGAGCAACCGAGGCACGTTCCAGGCCTCGCTCAGCCAGCTCCAAGCGTCCGGCGACGGTGGCGCAGTGGTCGCCGTGCTCGGTCGTCCGCACGATGCCGACGTCGAACGCGTCGGTCATCTCACGGGCCGGGCGGGCGCACTCGCCGTCGTGCGCTTCGGACGGATAGCGGGCTCGGGTGCGTCCGTCGGTGGCGGATCACAGAAGATGCGCCTCGTCGTCGTTCCGGACGGAGGTTCGTTCCGGGAGGCGTGGGACCTCGCCATCGCCCCCACCGCGTCGGGGGTGAGCTCGTGAACCGCGAGCAGGTGCGCCAGGGACCTCGCTGGTGCCTGTTGGGGGCCGAAGCACTGCTGATGCTGCTGATGGTCACCGTCGTGATCACCATGCGCCGCCTGTTCGATGCGTGGGACTACCTGCCCACGCTGGTCACCGTTGCGATCGCCAGTCACATGATCGCAGCGATCACTCGCCGCCAGCGCTGGCCACTGGGACCCTCGGCGGTCGTGTCCGCGATCGCGATGGTGATTGTTCTCGCCGTTCTCGTGTACCGCGACTCGCTGTTCGTCCTCCTGCCGTCGTTCGAGACCTGGAGGCTGGCCGGCACCGACCTCGCGGCGGCGTGGGACGACTTCAGCGTCGTGAAGGCGCCGACACCCGCCACCGACGGCTTCCTCATCGCGGGAGGCATGGCGATCTGGCTGCTGGCGCTCGGCGCCGACATCGCTGCCTTCCGTCTCCGGACGGCCGTCGAAGCGCTCGCTCCGGCGATCATCATCTTCGTCTTCACGAGCGTCCTCGGCATCGACAGCCATCGGCTGGTCTCCGCCGCAGGCGTCGTGGCGTGCTCGATCCTCTTCACGCTGATGCTCCGCATCGCGTATCCGCCCGAGCCATCCGTCCCGATCGCCGCGACGCGCGATCGCCAACCCCGAGCTCTGGCCCGGGTGGGCGTCGGAATCAGCGCCGCCGCGCTCGCAGCCGGGCTCGTGTTCGGACCGGTTCTGCCAGGGGTCGATGCCGCGCCGGTGATCGACTGGAAGGAACTCGACGGAGGTGGGTCGGGCCCGCGTGTGACCCTCAGTCCACTCGTGGACGCACGCGGGCGGTTGGTCCAGCAGTCGAGTCGCGAGCTCTTCCGGGTGCAGGCCGACCAGCCGGCGTACTGGCGCATCTCGGGGCTCGACCGATTCAACGGCGCGGTCTGGGGTTCG
>CAYUBX010000439.1:0-3815 GCA_964443165.1 uncultured Acidimicrobiales bacterium | reverse complement strand
CGCTCGGTGTCCGCAACATAGGTCGCGGTCTCGCTCTTCGCCCGCTCGATCTTCTCGTTGACAGAACGAGCGTGCTCCATGCGTTCGTGGGCGTTCTCGATGATGGAGGCGGCGCGCTCGCGCGCCTCGTCGAGGGCGGTCTGGGCGCGGGTCGTGGCGTCCGCGATGGTTTTGTCTGCGATCTGCTTGGCGGCCCGGAGCCTGGCAGCCGACTCACTGTCGGCCGGTGCGACGTCGATCGCCGCGCTTCGCACCCGATCCTCAGCCTCGACGAGTCGGGCCTGGGCATCGGTGAGCTGGATCTGAAGCGCGTGGATGTACTGGTCGACCGTTGCCTGGTCGTATCCCTTGCGCTTTTCGGGAAAGACGGGGACGCCGAAGAGGGGATCTGCGTGCATCATCGACTGGGGCTTCCTCGGTGGAACGGCGGTCTCGAGGTCCGGTCGTCGGCTGGTCCCGGCGGTTAAGCGCCGGCTTGCCGCGGTGGCGAAGGCGCCGCATAAGCTGACTGGCGTGAGACCGACACCGCTCTGCGGCGGGATGACGGGGTCTGCGTGAGGCAACTCCTCTACCGCTTCTACCGGCTCTGGGGGCGGATTCGGCCGGCGCGACTCACGATGGGGGTGCGTGGCCTGATGGTCGACGGCGATGGTCGCATCTGTCTCGTGCGACACACCTACCGCGAAGGCTGGTTTCTCCCGGGCGGCGGCGTGAAGGTCGGCGAATCCCTCGTCGAGGCGATGAGTCGCGAGCTACGCGAAGAGACCGGCATCGAGCTGCCCGAGACCCCGCAGCGCGTTCACGGGGTGTACTCGTCGTTCAGCGAGCACAAGAGCGACCACATCGTCGTATTCGTGGTGCAGGACTGGGAGGTGGGGCCCACGACCTCTGCGGAGATTGCCGAGGTGGGATGGTTCGCGCCGGACGACCTGCCGTCAGGCACATCAGCAGCGACGACTCGCCGGATCAAGGAGTACGTGACCGGGGTTCCCCCTGGCCATCGCTGGTGACGTGAGCCGTCAGCGGGCGCCGTCGGCTTCGTCGTCCAGCGAACTGATCAGCGTGTTCCACGACAAGGTCGCGCACTTGATGCGAACGGGGAACTTCACCACCCCACGCAGCGCCTCGAGGTCGCCCAGCTTGAGGTCGGCGAGGTCGGTGGGCTCCTCCTCGGACCCCTCGCTGCCGATCGACTCCTCGTGGATCGACATCATCGCCTTGAACGATCGGGTGATCTCGCGGATCTCGTCGATGGTCTTGCCCTTGACCGCCGCAGACATCATCGACGCAGACGCTTGGCTGATGCTGCAGCCCTGCCCGCCGATCTTGACGTCGGTGACCGTGTCGCCGTCGACGTCGAGGGTCACCACCACCTCGTCGCCGCAGAGAGGGTTGAATCCCTCGTTGCGGCGGGCCGGCGGTGACTCGAGCTCGCCGCGGTTACGCGGGTTGCGGTAGTGATCGAGGATGATCTCTCGGTAGAGGTCTTCGAGTCCTGGCATGGTGCAGCGGGTCCCGGGTGATCAGAAGGCGAACATCTCGCCGGCTTCGGCGAGCGCGTCGGCGAGGATGTCGATGTCGGATTCGTCGTTGTACAGGTAGAGCGATGCGCGGGCGGTAGCGCCGACCCCGAGCTCTCGCATCAACGGCTTGGCGCAATGGTGACCCGCACGCACGCAGATCCCGTGCTGGTCGAGGACCTGACTGATGTCGTGCGGGTGGACATCGCGGTAGGCGATCGACAGGACGCCGCCCCGCGTCGCCGGCTCGGCCGGCCCGTGGATGCTGATGTCGTCGCCGTAGCGGTCGGTGAGGGTGCGTAGGGCGTAGGCGGTGAGGGCCACCTCGTGCTCGCGGACGTTGTCCATGCCGAGGCCCGCCAAGAACTCGACCGCCGCACCGAGTCCCACGATCTCGGCGATCGGGGGAGTGCCCGCTTCGAACTTGTGGGGCACCTCGTTGGCGGTGAATCCGTCCTTGCGCACGTCGAGGATCATCTCGCCGCCGCCGAGGAACGGCGGCATGGCGTCGAGGAGCTCGTATCGGCCCCACAGCACACCGATGCCCGTGGGACCGCACATCTTGTGGCCGGTGAACGCCATGAAGTCGGCGCCCATCTCCACGACCGAGGTGGGCAGATGCGGGACGTACTGGCTCGCATCGACGGCAATGAGGGCGCCTGCCGCGTGCGCGGCATCTGCGAGTCGGCGCACCGGGTTGAGGGTGCCGAGCACGTTGCTCATCGCCGTCACCGCGACGAGCTTGCAGCCGTCGAGCAATCGGTCGAGGTCGGTGAGGTCGAGCTGGCCGTCGTCGGTGAGAGGAATCCAGCGGATCTCGAAGCCCTTCTCGGCCGAGAGGATCTGCCACGGGACGATGTTGGCGTGGTGCTCCATCTCCGAGATGAGCACCGCGTCACCCGGACCGAGGTTGGCCCCGCCCCACGAACGCGCGACGAGATTGAGCGCCTCGGTGGCGTTCTTGGTGAAGATGATCTCCGACGAGGACGGTGCACCGACGAAGTGGGCCACCAGGCCACGGGCCCGCTCCATCGCATCAGTCGCGGCCGCCGCGATCTCGTATGCGCCGCGGTGAACGTTGGCGTTGATCGTGCGGTAGTAGGTGTCCATCGCGTCGAGAACGCACTGCGGCTTCTGCGACGACGCCGCGCTGTCGAGGTACACGATCGGCTTGCCGTGCACCTCTCGCTGGAGCAGCGGGAAGCGACTCTTGAGGTCGGCCGGAAGGCTCACGACTCGAACCGCTCGTAGCCGTCACGCTCGAGCTCTTCGGCGAGCTCGGGACCGCCGGAGGACACGATCCGGCCGTCGACGAGGATGTGGATGTGGTCGGGCTCGAGTTCGGTCAGGAGGCGCTGGTAGTGCGTGATCAGCAGGACACCCATCTCGGGTCGTTCCGCGCGGACCTCGCGCACTCCCCGGGCCACGACCTTGAGCGCATCGATGTCGAGGCCGGAGTCGGTCTCGTCCATGACCGCGAGGTCGGGCTCGAGCATCGCAAGCTGCAGGATCTCGTTGCGCTTCTTCTCGCCGCCGCTGAAGCCCTCGTTGAGGTAGCGATCCATGAACGACGGATCCATCTCCAGGCGCTCCATCCAGTTCTGCATCGCGATGTAGACCTCGATGGTGGACACCTCCTCCCCCTTGCGGGCGGACACGGCCTGGCGCAGGAAGTTGCGCACCGAGACGCCGGAGATCTCCTGGGGATACTGGAAGGCGAGAAAGATGCCGGCCTTGGCCCGAACGTCGGTGTCCCAGTCGGTGATGTCGTCACCCTGGAAGAGCAGCTGGCCCCCGGTGACCTCGTACTCGGGTGATCCGAGGATCGAAGTGGCGAGGGTGGACTTGCCCGAGCCGTTCGGGCCCATGATGGCGTGCACCTCGCCGGGCTGGATCGTCAGATCGACCCCGTGGAGGATGGCCGGACCGTCGGTCGCGCGAACCTCGAGGCCGGCGATCTCGAAGAGGGGGGTGGGCGCCATGACGGCCAGTGTATTCAGCGCCTCGGGGGTTAAACACTACGTCGGTAGTGGAAATTCGAGGACGGGTCGCGCTCGCTCAGGCGGCCGCGGATCGACCGCCCGGTACGGGTCCGATGTGGCGGCTCGACGGACGGGTGATCTCGCTGTCCGCTGCTTGCTCGAGGGCGTGGGTCATCCACCCGATCATCCGGCTCGCAGCGAAGGTCGGCGTGAACATCTGCGGGGGTGTGAGACCGACCGCGTCGAGTACCGCCACCGCGTCGAACTCCACGTTGGTCCGCAGATCCGCCCGTGTGTCGCTCTCGGGTCGGGT
>CAYUBX010000438.1:0-3816 GCA_964443165.1 uncultured Acidimicrobiales bacterium | reverse complement strand
GACCTCGTGCAGGTCCGCGGCGAGCTGGCCGCCTCCGCCGGTGATGAGAACCCGGGGGTGGAGCGTCACTCGGCCGCCTCGACAAGCGCTTCGCTCAACGACGGGTAGACGAAGAGGCTCTCGTTGATGTCTTGCACCTTGAGGTTGGCGCTCACCGCCAGCGCGATGACCGAGATCAACTCGGCTGCATGGCGACCCACGATGGAGCCACCGAGGACGTGGCCCGTATTGGGGTCGGACACGACCTTCACGAAGCCGCGCGGATCATCGTTGATCAGGGCCTTCGCGTTGGCGCTGAAGGGCACCTTGGTGACCCGGATCTTGCGGCCTGTGGCGAATGCTTCGGCCTCCGCCAGCCCGACATCGGCGATCTCGGGCTCGGTGAAGATCGCGGACGCGGCCTTGTCGTAGTCGAGGTGCCGGTGCGGGCGTCCTTCATGCAGGCCCATGAGATGCTCGGCGATCTTGACTCCCTGCATCGACGCGACCGACGACAGCGGCAGTTTCCCCGACAGGTCTCCCGCCGCGTAGATGTGCGGGACCGCGGTGCGGAGGTTGTGGTCGACGTCGATGTAGCCCCACTCGTTGGCGGACAGGCCAGCGGCCTCCAGGCCGAGATTCTCCGAGTTGGGGATCGAACCGATGGCGAGCAGCGCGTGGCTCCCGCCCGCGATCCGCCCGTCGGAGCAATGCACCTCGACCTGGTCACCCACTCTCTGGATGTCCGTCGCCCTGGCGCCCTTGTACAGCTCGACGCCCTTGTCGAGGAACGTCTGCTCGAGGACTGCGGCTGCCTCGGGGTCCTTCTGCGGCAACACCTGTTGCCGACTCACGATCAGCGTGACCCGCGATCCGAGCGAGCTGAACATGTGGACGAACTCCACACCCGTCACGCCCGAGCCGACGACCACGAGATGCTCTGGAATGTCGTTGGGCGGGTAGGCATCTCGCGTGACGAGGACCCGCTCCCCGTCGACGCGCGCCCAGTCGGGAATGCGCGGCCGACTGCCTGTCGCGAGGACGATCGCATCGGCATCGAAGAAGAGCTCACCGTCCTCGGTGGTGGCCTTCACCCGATTGGTGCCGACGAGCTCGCCGGTGCCGCGAATGATCTGGACACCCTGGCTGTTGAGGAGCTCGGTGACCGAGGTCTCGAGACGCCCCATGATGCCGTCGATGCGCTCGCGCAGATGTTCGGCTTCGATGCCGGTCTCCACGTTGGCGAGGCCCATCCCGTCGAGCCGCCGCGCGAACGAGAGCGCACCACCCGTGGCGATCATCGACTTGGACGGCACACAATCGAGAAGGTGGGCCGAGCCACCGATGACGTCACGCTCGATGAGCGTCACCTCGGCGCCGAAGCGCGCCGCATAGGTCGCGGCATCGTGTCCGGCAGGACCGCCTCCCACCACAACGACACGCTTGCTGGTCATGCCGGCCGAGGGTACAAGCCGTTCTCCACGGGCCGGGTCAGGTCGAGGTGTCTCACCCCGTCGGTCGCGTCGGAGCGGTTGCCGAGCTCGTCACCAACCTGAGGTGAGCGGCCGAGGGGCTCCGGTCAGCCCGACACCGTCGGCGCGCAGAGGTCGTCGAGTTCGACGATCTCGATGCGGTCGGCATTCTGGAGGGTGACCTCGTTGTCAGGGTCCTCGCGAAGCTTGAACTCGCGGAACGACATCTCGAGAGAGTCGAATGCCAGGATCCGTCCACGCAGCGAGTCGCCGAGGCCCAGGATCAGCTTGATCGTCTCGAGGGCCTGGATCGACCCGACGATTCCCGGGAGCACGCCGAGCACCCCGGCTTCTGCGCACGACGGCGCCAGCTCTGCCGGCGGCGGGACCGGGATGTAGTCGCGGTAGGTCGGGCCCTCGTGCGGATCGAACACCGTGACCTGGCCCTCGAAGCGGAAGATCGAACCGTGGACCACGGGGATGCCGAGCTTCACGGAAGCGTCGTTGAGGAGATAGCGGCTCGGGAAGTTGTCCGCGCCGTCAACGACCACGTCCCATCCGTGGAGGATGTCGAGGATGTTGTCCGCCCCGAGCCGGGTGTCGTACGTGACGACGTTGACGTCGGAGTTGAGGAGGGTGAGCGTCTTCTTCGCCGAATCGACCTTGCGGTCGCCCACCCGGTCGAGGTTGTGGAGCACCTGCCGCTGCAGGTTCGACTCGTCGACGACGTCCATGTCGATGATGCCGATGGTGCCGACGCCGGCCGCGGCGAGGTAGAGCGCAGCGGGCGACCCGAGGCCACCGGCCCCGAGCATCAGCACCTTGGCGTCGAGGAGCTTCTGCTGCCCTTCTTCGCCCACCTCGGGAAGGAGCAGGTGGCGCTGGTAGCGGTTGCGCTGCTCCGCGGAGAGGGTGCGGGGCGTCACCCAGTGACGGCCGTCGTCCTTCCACTTCCCGAAGCCACCGTCCATCGAGACGGCGCCTGTGTAACCGAGCTCTTCGAGCGTCTTGGCTGCGAACGCCGACCGCACACCGCCGGCGCAGTAGACGATGATCGGCGCCCCGTGGTCGGGGATCCGATTCTCGATCTGGCTCTCGAGATGGCCGCGAGGAATGTGGATGGCGCCCTCGAGCGCCCCTTGCTCGTATTCGTCTGGTTCGCGCACGTCGAGAACCACGGGGTTCCCCGCCGCGATCATCTGCTCCGCACCCGCGGTGTCGATCTCCCGGATCTCGCTCTTGGTTGCGCTCAGCAGCTCTCGGAATGTCGCCATGACTCGTCCCTCCACGGTCCCGTCATCCAGGACGGATAAACCCTACCAAGTCAGTCAAGTATTCCCGAAAGCGACTTTCCGGCCCGGCTCAGCCGTGGGGTCATATAGCCCGAGATCGGTGAACCCCATGCCGAGCCGTGTGGCCCATCATCTTCAGAGCGAGCACCGCCATGGACGTCCACCCCTCCAGCCAGGGCGCGGCGGGCTGAGAATGCCGAAGCGCAGGTCTCTGGGTCTCCTCGATCGACTCGAGGAGAGTGCGCCCGAGGATCAGGATCCCGAGAGCTGCGATGTGCTTCATCATCAACGACAGGCGGTCTTCTGGAGAGCCTGTCCATCTGTGAACGGATGTATTCGTGACTCAAGGCACGGTGCCGGCGCTCCGAAAACCCGGGCGCCATGTTTCGTCGTTCCCCGTCACGGAATCAGCTGGTCGCGGCCGCACTCGCCCTCGTCGTCATGACCGGCGCCGCGATCTTCGACGCGTTCACCAGCCCGGCCGAAGCACCGGCCTCCGCTCAGACCTGGGAGCTGTCGGCCGAGGAGGATCTCCTCGCGAGGCACAACGCGCATCGCGTCGCCAACGGCCTCGACCCTCTGGTGCGGGATCCCGCGCTCGAGGCGGTCGCGAGGGACTGGACGGTGCAGATGGCCGCCGCCGAGGTTCTCTCGCATCGCACCGACCTCCGCGAAGCGGTCGAAACGAACGTGACCACCGAGTGGCAGCGAATCGGCGAGAACGTCGGGTGGGGTCCCAACTCACAATGGCTGCACCAGGCCTTCGTCGACTCGCCCGGACACAACGCCAACATCCTCGGCGACTACAACCGGATCGGGATCGGCGCCACGCTCGACGACGACGGCGACCTGTGGGTCACCGTCAACTTCCTGAACGGACCGGAGCTGACGGCGCCCGCGCTCCCGGCGGCCGACCCGGTGGACGCCTGGGTCGTCGACAGCCACGGAGTGGTGACCTCCCTGGGAGCGGCCCCCCACTTCGGCGACCTCGCCGTCGTCGTCCTGAAGTAGCCGATCGTGGCCATGGCCCCGACCGAGACCCTTCAGGCGCAGCTCTTCGAGGAGATGAAGGC
>CAYUBX010000437.1:980-3823 GCA_964443165.1 uncultured Acidimicrobiales bacterium | reverse complement strand
CGAACTCGAACCGGCCCTCGATCGGGCTGTGGCGAGCCGGACCCCTTCCGCGATCCGGGTCGACTGCGCGAGCATCGGTCCGATGCCCCGAGCTTTCGTCCCGCCCGTTCGCGTTCCTGGTCGTGGGTGACCCAGACGCCTCGGTGGGCCCCATCGTGGAGGTCGACGTGCTCGGGCCAGTGCGCGCCCGGGTGGGAGGCGCGGCTGTCGAACTCCCGGCGCGGCAGCAGCGAGTGGTCCTCGCCCTCCTCGCGCTCTATGGGCCCGGTGGAGCCAGCACCGACCGGCTGATTGAGGACGTCTGGGTCGGCGACGCCCCGTCCGGCGCACGCACCACGTTGCAGACCTACGTGTCCACGCTGCGGCGGCTTCTCGATCCGGGTGTGATCGAGACGACCTCGACCGGCTACCGACTCGGCGCGAGCTGCGACGTCGATCTGTTGCGGTATCGCGAGCGCGTGGCCCGATCCGATCTCGACGGCGCCGTGGAGCTCTGGCGAGATGAGCCGGCGGCCGATGTACGACCGCACTCGTGTCTCGATGCGCTGGCGGTTCTGGTGGCCGACGAGCACCAGGCTGTCCTGCTCGGTGTGCTCGAGAGTCAGGTCGACTCTCGCCCGGGCGCGGCTGTGGCCCGTCTGCAGGCGCTGGTGGAGGAGATGCCGTACGACGATCGGCCGGTGGCTCTCCTGATGCGCGCCCTCGCCCGGTCGGGGCGCGCCGTGGAGGCGATCCGCGCCTACCAGACGCACCGCACCACACTCATCGACGAGACGGGAATCGAACCGGGCACCGAGCTGGCCGCGCTTGAGCAGGACATCCTCGACGGAGCAGCTGCATGGACGCCATCACGGAGCACAGCGGTCGTTGCCGCCGACCTACCCCGCCCGCCCGACAACCTGTACGTCAGCGACAACGAACTCGCCGAGCGTCTGGACGACGCTCTCGCCGCGCACCGTCTGGTGTCACTCGTCGGCCCCGGCGGCGCAGGCAAGACGCGTCTGGCTCTGGAGATGCTGTCCCAGCGACCGGCAGGGACGTGGGCGCACCTCGATCTCGGCGAGGAGGTCGACCTCGGCGGGGGGATCGCCGCCTCACTCGCGCTCGCTGCGGAGCGCATCGTGTCGGACGCAGACGACGGGCTCGTGTTCGTCGACAACGTCGAGGTCGTTGTCGACGCGGCCCGCGAAGCGGTCACGGCCTTCCTCTACGCCCACGAATCGATCGACGTGCTGTGCGGAAGTCGGGTGCGTCTCGGGACCTCCGCGGAGCGTGTGGTCCGGGTCGAGCCGCTCGACTGCACCACGGTCGTGGGTGCGACCCGCGCATCGCAGCTCCTTCTCGATCGAGTGATTGCGGCGGGCGGGAACCCCGACGACGAGGGGGACGAGCACATCCGGATCGCCGAAGCGCTGGATGGGCTGCCGCTGGCCCTCGAACTGGCCGCGCCCGCAATTGCAGCCCTGGGCCCTGGCGTCGTCGCCGGGAGTCTGTCTGCCCGTGACGGCGTGCGGCAGCGGATGGTCGGTGGCGACTCGCGCGACCGCACGGTCGAGGCCACGATCGCTTGGAGTTGGGGGCGCCTGAGTCCCAGGAGCCGGCGTCTCGGGGCGGCACTGGCCGGCCTCCGCGTTGAGTTCGACTACGAGACCGCAGCGACGGTGGCGGCCGCCGTCGGCGACTGCGACGAGACCGACCTCGCCGAGATGGTCGAACTCTCCCTCCTGACCCGGTTGGGAACGACGGATGCGCCACGGTTTCGCTGGCTGCACACCGTGCGGCGCCTGGTGGAGGACGAGTACGCACACGACATCGACCCGACGCTGATTCGCCCCGCCATCGTGTCGCTGATGGCGGGCCGCGCCGACACGGTGGCGGCGGGCACCCCTCACATGTCCGCGGCCGATTGGCACGCGGCAATCAGACCCGATCTCGCCCTGCATCGCGCTGCGTTCCGCTGGGCCCGGGAGCTCGGCATGTGGGAGGACGGGATCCGCATCCTCGCAGCGTTCGCGTGGCGGCAGTACGAGTTGGCTCCGCTCGAGCGCTTGGAGGATTGGGCTGCGGCGGCCGACCGCGAGGCTCTCGGCCCCCTCTTCCGGGTCACGCTCTTCAATGCGCTGTCGTGCATCGCCGTTCTGCGAGGCGACTACTCGGCTACGGCCGTCCCCACCATGCGCGCCGTCGAAGCCGCGCGAGACGGCGGCCACGATGTGTCTCGCGCAGAGGCGCTCAGCCTTCGCTTCGCCGCCGCGGTGTTCGAAGGCAACGGCTCAGAGGCCGCCGCGCAGTTCGAGGAGACCGAGCGCGCCTGCCGCGAATGCGGTCACGTCTGGGGCCTGGCGCTCGTCAGGACGTTCATGGGTACTGCGTTGCGCCGCATCGGTGATCCCGAGTCCTCCGCCGAGCGGCTCGAAGAGGCGATACAGATGGCAGCGCACGTCGGCGAAGATCGCCTGCAGGCGGTCTCGCTGTCGAGCTTGGGTCGTACGCTCTGGCAGCTCGACCAGGCGGAACGTGCCGCTGCCGTGTGCCAGGAAGCCTTCGGCATCGCCGTCCAAACGGGTGATGCGGCGGCCATCGCACTCGCGGGCATCTCGCACGGATGGGTGAGCTACCTGTGTGGGGACACCGATACCGCCCTCGAGGTCCTCGGTAGAGCGCTCGACGCGGCGATGGAGATGGGCAACCGCACGACCGTGTCGTCTGCCCTCGAGTGGATGGGCCTCATCCGGTCGGAGGCGGGGGACCCCTCGATCCTCGCCACCGTCGACGGTTTCACCGAGCGCTACCGGGTGACCGACACCGTGGATCGGCCACCGCACGAGGCGGCGCTCGCCTCG
>CAYUBX010000437.1:0-970 GCA_964443165.1 uncultured Acidimicrobiales bacterium | reverse complement strand
GCAGGGGGACGTGACGCTGGAGGAGATAAAGGAAGCGCTGGGAGACGAGCTGTTCGAGATCGCCCGCCTCCGGGGTGCCTCGATGTCGCTCGACGACGTGATCGACCTGGTGAGCGGCTGATCGATCCAGGCCGAGACGCGCAAGGTGGCTCTGGCTCGCCACTCCAGCCAGAGCCACCATGTGGGGGGATTCCATGACCGCAGCCGCTGCGGCCTCACCGGTCCCTGTGCGTCACACGATGACTCTCGGCGCTTGAGTGACGCTTGACTCATCTTTGGGTAGGACGTTTTCGCAGGTCAGAAGGGTGGCTCGTCCAGGCATCTCGTCGGCCCCGCGCACCGGGTCGTGGGTGTGCCAGCATCAGGGCCAGTGGTGTCAGGGCAACTTTCGTCGGGATTCGTCAGCAGGAGCCATCAGGCGATACTGCCGTTCGATCTGCTGCGGCCAGACGACATCGCGGCCGCGGATGCCCTGGTGAAAGGCGGCGCACGGGTCCATGCCGGTGGCATCGATCTGGTGGCGGAGATGCAGCGCGGCGAGCCGGTGGGTCGGGTGGTGTCGCTCGCCGATCTGCCCGAGCTCGGCGAGATCGAGGTCGTGGGGCCGATGCTCCGAATCGGGGCCATGGCGACACACCATGCCGTCGAGACGAGCGACGTGATTGCTGCTCATCGTTCCGACCTCCAAGTGGCGTGGCAGACGGTCGGCAACGTGCGCATTCGCCGCACCGGGACAGTGGGAGGCAACCTCCTGAGCCGTGACCCCGGATACGACGCGGCGCCGATCCTCGCAGCAGCCGGCGCCGAGGGAATCTGGGCCGATGGCACTCGAGTGTCGATCGCTCATCCGCACACCTGGCCGGAGGGCCTGTTGGCGGCGGTCGACGCGGCCCTCGACGGCGAGGTCCGTATGGATCGTTCGCTCAAGCCCGTGGTCTCCGTCGTGGTGGGGCCGGCCGGCGTCGCCGTG
>CAYUBX010000436.1:0-3827 GCA_964443165.1 uncultured Acidimicrobiales bacterium | reverse complement strand
GATGGACGTCGCTCTGTCCGAGCAGAGGAACGCCACGGTGTCGGCGATGTCCTCGGGCGACTGATCGGTGAGCATCGGCGTCACCGCAGCGACGATCGCCTTGTAGCGGTCGGGGTCGGGTTCCATCTGCTCCCAGATCGCCGTTCGGATGATGCCGGGCGCTACCGCATTGATCCTGATCCCCCGCGGACCGAGGGCGCGTGCCATGCACCGCGTCCAATGGATCACGGCGGCCTTGGCGGACGCGTAGGCGAACAGCGCGTTGGGCATCTGACCAGCGACCGAGGCGGTGCTGCAGATCGCCGCACCCTCGCGGAGGTCCGGTCCCACGACCGAGGTCACGACGTGCGCCGACACGAAGTTGAGGTCCACCATGCGCCGGAAAGCATCCGGATCCTCGAAGGGGTCCGTCCCCGGCCGTGTGAGCCCTCCCCCAGGGTCGCCGCCGGCGTTGTTCACCAGAACCGTGGGAACGGCTCCCACGGCCGCGTAGGCGGCTCTGACGGACGCTGCGTCGGTGACGTCGCAGCGGTGGACGGTGATCGCCTCGTCGTCGGTCGGATCGTCGAGGAGATCGAACACCGCGACTCGATCCACCACGTCCTGGTCGAGCAGCGCTCGCACCATGGCGAGGCCGAGGCCCCGCGCTCCGCCCGTGACGATTCCGACTCGATGTTGGGTCATGCGGCGAAGTTAGCCGCCGGGTCTAGAAGTCCTCGTCGAAGCTGACGTCGCCCTCGACGCCGCCCTGGTAGGCGACGACGGTGCGCTCGAAGAAATTCGTGAGCTCCTGCACGTCCTGCAGCTCCATAAAGTCGAACGGGTTCTTGGAGCCGTAGCGCTTGGGGAGACCGAGCTGCATCAGGCGCTGGTCGGCGACGAACTCGAGGTAGGTGCGGGTGTCTGCGGTGGACATACCGGCCACGCCCTGGGACAGGACGTCCTGGGCGAACTGGTGCTCCACGTCGACGGCCTGCTCGATCATCTCCGCGATGCGCTGGGAGAGGTCGTCGTCGAACAGCGACGGGTCCTCGTTGCGGATCGTGTTGACCACCTCGAACGCGAAGTTCATGTGCGCCGACTCGTCGCGGAACACCCAGTTGGTGCCGGCTGCGAGCCCATTCAGCAGGCCCTTCGAGCGGAGGAAGTACACGTACGCGAAGGCCGCGAAGAAGAACAGGCCCTCGATGCACGCAGCGAAGCAGATCAGGTTGAGCAGGAACTGCTTGCGATCCTCGCGGGTCTCGAGACGATCGATCTGTTCGATCGACCCCATCCACCGGAAGCAGAACTCGGCCTTGGCCCGGATCGAAGGGATGTTCTCGATCGCGGCGAACGCCTCGGCCCGCTCGGCGAGGTCGGGGATGTAGTTGTCGAGGAGGGTCAGGTAGAACTGGACGTGCTGCGCCTCTTCGAACAGCTGGCGGCTCAGGTACATCCGAGCCTCGGGGCTGTTGATGTGCTGGTAGAGGTTCAGCACCAGGTTGTTGGCGACGATGGAGTCGCCGGTGGCGAAGAAGGCCACCAGCCGGTTGATCAGGTGGCGCTCTGCGGGCAGGAGCTTGCGATCCAGGTCGACGATGTCGTCGCTGAAATCGATCTCCTCCACCGTCCAGGTGTTCTTGATGGCGTCGCGGTACATGTCGTAGAAGGCCGGGTACCGCATCGGCCGCAGCGTCAGATCGAAGCCTGGATCCAAGATATTGCGGGCGGCGGTGGCCCCGCCTGTCGCAGGCGTGGCGTCGAGTGCCTCGGGCTGCGGCGTGTAGAGAGCGTCGGAGTCGGTGAGAGCCATTGCGGGAAAGTTCCTGGTGATGCGTGCGGGTGGGACGTACTCGACTGCGAGCTCAGTCGCAGGCCTCGCACGCTTCAGGGTTCTCGAGCGAACAGGCGAGGGCCTCCTCGTCGGTGAACGTCCTGGTCTCCACGGGTGCGGTCTGTCCGCCGCCGTTGCCACCGCTGGGCTCCGATCCACCGGTGGTGGTCTGGTTGATGCGGGTGGCGGGGCGCGACCGCAGGTAGTACGTGGTCTTGAGGCCCGTCTTCCACGCGTGCATGTACATCGAACTCAACTTGCCGATGCTCGGACTCTCCATGAAGAGGTTGAGCGACTGGCTCTGGTCGATGTAGGCGCCGCGGGCGGCCGCCATGTCGATCAGCGCACGCTGGGGAAGCTCCCACGCGGTGCGGTAGATCGAGCGCAGGTCGGCGGGGATCTCCTCGATCTCTTGGATCGAGCCCTCGGCCTTCTTGATGCGGTTGGCGATCTCCTCGGTCCACAGACCGCGCGACAGCAGCTCACGGACCAGGTACTTGTTGATCTGGAGGAACTCGCCGGACAAGGTCTCGCGCTTGAAGAGGTTGCTGACCTGGGGCTCGATGCACTCGTAGCAACCGGCGATCGAGGCGATCGTGGCCGTCGGAGCGATGGCGATCATGAGCGAGTTGCGCAGCCCGTACTGGCTGATCCTGTCCTTGAGCAGGCTCCAGTCGTCGCGGCTGGGCTCCACCCCCCACAGGTCGAACTGCAGCTCGCCGCGAGCGGCACGGGTCTCGGTGAAGCCCTCGTGCGCTCCGGCCTTCTGCGCGAGCTCGCAGCTCGTCGACAGCGCCCAGTAGTAGATGTCCTCGCTGATGCGGCTCGAGAGATCGCGGGCCTTGTCGGAGTCGAAGGCCATGCCGAGCTGGAAGAACACGTCCTGCAGGCCCATGAGGCCCAGGCCCACCGGACGCCACTTGCTGTTGGAATGACCGGCTTCGGGTGTGGGGTAGAAGTTGATGTCGATGACCCGGTCGAGGAACGGCACCGCAGTACGCACGACCTCTCCGAGGCGGTCGAAGTCGAAGTAGCTGCGGCCCTCGGTGTCCTGGCGCACGAGGCGGCCGAGGTTGACGGACCCGAGGTTGCACACCGCCGTCTCGTCTTGGCTTGTGACCTCGAGGATCTCGGTGCAGAGGTTGGAGAGGTGGATGACGTTGCCCGGCTCGCCAGTCTGATTCGACTTCTGGTTCGACGCATCCTTGAAGGTGACCCACCCGTTGCCGGTCTGGGCGAGGGTCCGCATCATCCGGGAGTACAGCTGGCGGGCCGACACCTGGCGGTCGTAGAGGCCGTCGGCTTCGGCCTGTAGGTACGCCTGGCGGAACTCCTCGCCGTACAGATCGGTGAGGTGCGTGACGACCTTGGGGTCGAACAAGCTCCACTGCCAGTCGTTCTCCACCCGCTCCATGAACAGGTCGGGGATCCAGTTGGCGAGGTTGAGATTGTGGGTACGCCTGGCGTGGTCGCCGGTGTTGTCGCGCAGCTCGAGAAAGTCCTCGATGTCGGAGTGCCACGACTCGAGGTAAACGCAGGCCGCGCCCTTGCGCTTGCCGCCTTGGTTGACGGCGGCCACCGAGCTGTCGAGCGTGCGCAGCCAGGGGACGATGCCGTTGGACAGGCCATTGGTTCCGGTGATCAAGCTGCCCTTGGCCCGGATGCGATGCCAGGCCACACCGATTCCACCGGCGAACTTCGAGAGCTTCGCGATGTCGGTGTAGCGCTTGTAGATCCCTTCGAGGCTGTCCTCTGGGCTGTCGAGCAGGTAGCACGACGACATCTGGGGGTGGGCCGTGCCCGAGTTGAACAGCGTGGGGCTCGAGGTGAGGTATTCGAGGCTCGACATCAGCTCGTAGAGCGTGATGGCCTCCTCGGGATTCTCGGCCAGCCCGCAGGCCACCCGCAGCATGAAGTACTGCGGGGTCTCGATCACCGAGCGCTCGACGGGATGACGCAGCAGGTAGCGGTCATAGACCGTGCGCAGACCGAAGAACTCAAACAGGTTGTT
>CAYUBX010000435.1:0-3843 GCA_964443165.1 uncultured Acidimicrobiales bacterium | reverse complement strand
CAACCGCGCCGTGATCGCCCGGGCCGCGCCCTCCCCAGCCCGGCTGGCGGAACGCAGGACCAGAACGTCCACCCGCCGCATGCCGGCCTGCCGCAGCTGCGCGAGTGCCCAGGCCGGCTCTGGTCGATCCACGACGACAATCGCCGGATCGAGCGACACGACCTCGAGGTGCGCCCCGGCGGGAACCGGCGCGGTGACTCGATTGCACACCGCGAACACGGCGAGGACTGCGATGGTCGCGACCGACCACCGAAGCCCGGTCAGCCAGGCCACAGAGGCTGCAACGCTGAGAACCGCGCACACCCATCCGACCTCCGGTGCCTCGATCATCGGCAGATCGAGGCCGGTGGAGATGCGAGCGATCGAGGCGACCCACCCCACCGCCAGCCGGGTGGGTAGATGGAGCCACGCGGCTGCGGGCGGACCGACGAGCCCACCGACCAGACCCGCGTGGAGACCCCAGACCATCGCGGGCGCGGCCGCCGGCGCGGCGAGCACGTTCGCCGGAATCGATGCGAGCGGAAGGCTTCCGAAGGTCGCGATCTGCACCGGCAACACGGCCAGCTGCGCCGCGAGCGTGACCGACAACGTCTCCGCGACGACCCGTGGGCCCCGAACGATGGCGGTGAGGGGTCGGGCGAGGAGAGCGATGCCTGCGGACGCAGCGACGCTGAGCTGGAACCCGACGGCGGCCACCAGGAGCGGGTCGATCAGCACGAGGAACACGACGGCGATGGAGAGCAGCCGCGCCGGGCTGGCCCGGCGGCCGATCGTGGCGGCTCCGGTGGCGAGCGCTGCGAGGACGCACGCGCGAAGGACCGATGGCTCGGCGCGTGTCACGACCGCGAACTCGGCCAGGAGCGCGCACACGACTGCGAGTCGCCACCGCGGCCGCAGCCGTCGAAGAAGAGGGCCGGCCATCACCAGCACGGTGGCGACGTTGGAGCCGGAAACGGCCAGGAGGTGGGTGAGCCCCGATCCGCGGAAGTCGTCGACCACCTCGGGGAGCTGATCGCGATCGTCTCCGAGCACGAACCCCGTCACGAGCACTCCATCGCGCTGCGGGAGGTCCTCGACCGAACGAACCACGAGACCACGAATGGAGTTGGCCGCTCGATGGTGAACTGCGCCACCGCCGAGACGAGTTGCTTCGTGCACCTGAGCCCGCCCCGCCGCGCCGCGCGGCCACAGGTACCGCCGGTCCTGCACATCCGCCCGTTCGGTGGTGACGACCACCTGGTACACGTGACCCACCGACGCGGCGGCCAGCGTGCGGGCAACACCGCCGCGCGCCCACGCCTCCCATCGCACCCCGTCGAGCACCAGATCGAGCCGCAGAGCCGACCGCACCCATTCCGAGTCGGTGATGACGACAGCCGCCCCGGCCGACGATCCCTCGTCGACCGACGCCAGTACATCAGTCGCAGCGGACGCCCGCGCCCCCGCGAGAACCAGAGCGCCGACCACCAGCAGAACCGGCCATCGGGTCGCGACCAGCACGAGAAGCACTCCCAGTCCGAGGCCGATCGGCCAGTCGGGTCGAAACCAGGCTCCCGACCACGCCGCTGCCGCCGCCCCGATCCACCACCCGTCACCCACCGACCACACGCGGCGCGGCGCGGCCAGACGGACGATGGCTGTTTCAGGCCCGGGCATGTGGCCGAAGACGCGCCACTGTGGCCGGACCGATGCCCGCCACACGCTCGAGGTCGTCGATCGTTGCGAACGGGCCGGCCCGGGCGCGGCTCTCCACGATCGCGGCCGCCAACGACGGACCGATTCCGGGAAGAGCCTCCAGCTCGGACACCGTGGCCCTGTTGACGTCGATGAGCGACGTTTCCGATCCCGCGGAGACCGATGTCTCGATCGGCTCCCCGAAGGCAGGGACTGCGATCCGATCACCGTCGCTGATCTCCGCGGCGAGGTTCAGCCGATCGACGTCGGCCTCGGATGTCTGACCCCCTGCGGCGTCGAGCAGCGCAGCCACCCGACTTCCCGCCGGCACGAGGTAGAGGCCTGGCCGGCGCACCTCTCCCGCCACGTGGACGTGGATCCCGGGCGGCTCGGTTGCCGCAGGCCCCGCGGTCGCAGCGCGCGGAGACGCCGCCGGAAGAGTCAGGGGTGGCGGTGCGCCGGTTCGGACGCCCCAGGCGAATGCGCCGATCACCACCAGCGCGATGGCGAGGAGAGTCCCTGCGAGCACCCGCCAGTCGACCCGCCCAGCGAGATCCACGTAGTGATGCAGGCGGCTCCCGCCAGAGTCGTCACGCCACTGCTCCGCCCCGCCAGGGCGGCCGTCGGGCGGCTCAGCTTCCATCGAGTCACCTTCGAATGAAGACCGCGGGGAAGCAGCGCGTTCACCCTACCGGCGCCGCTCGATGTCCGATCCGGCTCAGACCGGCTCGGCGATGGCGTGAAGAAGCGACGGCGCCTTCACAGCGCGCAGACGCCAGACCATCACCGCCAGGCAGACCGCAGAGATCACGGCGAACCCGCCGAAGAGCGCAGCCTCTCCGATGCCGAGATAGAGAGGCGGCCCGACGAACGCAGTCACCGCGGCGATGGCCATGCCAACCGCGTCGAGGAGCGCGCTTCCGACAGCGGCCCGCTCCGCCCCCGCGGCCTCGAGAACGAGGACCTGGGCGCCCATGTTGCTGAAGGCCTCGCACGTCGTGTGGACGAGGCCGATCGCGATGAACATGTAGACCCCGTTGAGGAAGCCGTAGACCACGATCACCGGCACCGTGAGCGCTATGGCCGGAACCACGATGCGTGCACCGCCGCTCCTTTCGGCCAGGGCGCCCGTGCGAGGCGGCAGGAACAGCATCGGAGCGCCCACCACGACGAGCGCCAGCGCGATCCCCGTGTCGCTCACGCCGACGTCGGTGAGATAGCGGTCCACAGTGGAGTCGAAAATCCCGATGAAGCCGAACACCACGAACTGGGTCAGGAGAGCAGCCTGGACCCGCGGACGGCGCAGCAGAGCGCCGAGATCGCCGTAGCCGACCGGTGCAGCGGCGATCTCGGCTTGACCGATCAGGCGGGCGCCGATGGCTCCCGGAACGACGAGCGCCATGCCCACCACGACAAACGGCGTCGCGAACGAGATGCTTCCCAGGGCTGCGCCGATCGCGGGGCCCGAGATAAACCCCGCGACGACAGACGACAGCAGCGCGCCGACCTTCGCCCCTCCCCCGGTGACGTCGGCGCCGATGATGGCCTTGCGGGCCACGATCCCGTACAGGCCGAGCCCGATCCCGACCGCGCCCCGACTGAGCGCGAAGGTGACCACGTCGTCGGAGAGGCCGAACCCGATGCTTCCGGCCGCGCCGATGGCGACGGCGAACCAGGCGATGGCTTCGGTGTGCCCGCGGTCGACCAGCGGCGACAGAAGCAACTGGCTGACGAGCGCGGCGAGGAACCCCGTCGACGCCACCACACCCACCTCGGTGCCCGAGAGGCCGAAGTCGTCCTGCAGTTCGGAGAGGAACACGAAGACGAGGCCGATCGCAGCGGCCAGCAGGTAATAGACGACGTAGCTGACCCGGGCGAGCATCCTGACAACGCTACGAGTCCCGGAGGCCGGCGCCGCCGCCATTTCGTCCCGAGAACCCGAGACGGGGCAGCTGCCGAGGTCCTGGTCGCCCCGGGGGCCGGTGTATGCGGCGGTGTGGACTTCCTCGTGATCGGCCGGCTGGCCCTGGGCATGATCGGGGCGCCGCTGACCGGAGCGATGCTCATCAACGACCGCCGCGAGTTGAGCAACATCGGTGTCAGGCACCGATGTTGCTCAACTCCGATGTTGCTCAACTCAGGCGGGGTATTCCTCGTCGGTGACGTGCT
>CAYUBX010000434.1:0-3845 GCA_964443165.1 uncultured Acidimicrobiales bacterium | reverse complement strand
CGTGCCCGGGAAACCGCGAGTGTTCATGCCCCTGCTCGGCTACCCGCAGTACAAGCGGCGATGCGATGAGGTGGCGGCGGCCGGCTACGACGGGTTCACGACCGCCTGACGAGTGGACGCAACTACTCTCCCGTCCATGTCCGGATCGATCCCTGCTCGCCGGGTCGGTGTCGTCGGCTGCGGCGCGATCGGCTCGGTGGTCGCCCGCGAGCTCGCCGAGGGCCGCGTGTCCTCCGCGGTTCTGTCCGGCGTGTGCGTCCGCTCTGGTGCGACGGAGTTCGGGCCTTCCCTCACGGTCGACCGACTCATCGAGAGTTCGGACGTCGTCGTCGAGGCAGCGGGTCAGGATGCGCTGCGTGAGCTCGGTCCGGCGGTGTTGTGTGCGGGGCGCGATCTTGTCGCGGTGTCGGTCGGCGCCCTCGCCGAGCCGGACGTGTTCGACGCGCTGACCGAAGCGGGTCCGGGCCGGCTCCACGTCACATCCGGGGCGCTCGGCGGTCTCGACATGGTCGGGTCCGTCGCGGCCCATGGGGAGATCAGGTCGGCCCGAATCACCAGTACCAAGGCACCGGCGAGCCTCGTTCAGTCGTGGATGTCGCCCGAGGAGGTTCGTCGGATCGACGACGCGACTGAACCGGTCCTCCTCTACGCGGGTTCGATCCGCGACCTGGTTCGCCTCTTCCCCTCCTCGACGAACGTCGCTGCAGCTCTCGCTCTCGCGGTGGGCTCCTGGGACGTCGTCCACGGCGAGGTGTGGGCCGATCCTCACGCCGAGCTGACCCGTCACGCCGTCGAAGTCCAGTCCTCGTCTGGTGAGTACCGCTTCGAGTTCGGCCACCGGCCGTCGGCCCAGAACCCCCGGTCGAGCGCTGTCGTACCATGGTCCGTCGTCCGGGTCCTCCGCGATCTCTGCGGTTCGGCCTGGCGGTTCGGATGACCCGCGGAAGGGAGGCGAGATGAGGATCGGTCGACCGACGCCCGCATCTCGCGCGTCTCAGTACCTCGGAATCGGGTCTGTCCGGGAGTCGCGTCAACCAAGCGAATGGCCACCTCCGAGCGACCTACCCACAGGCCATCCCTCCCTCGGCGTTCGCGACCGCTGGTACATGCTCGGAACCTCCGATCTCGTCGACACCGACCCGGTTCCATTCCGGGCCCTCGGCGAGGACCTCGTTCTGTGGCGTGACGCGTCGGGCGACGCACACCTCATGGCCGATCGGTGCCCCCATCGAGGGGCTCGCCTCAGTATTGGAGACGTGGTCGAGGGCGAACTCCAATGCTGGTATCACGCCTGGCGGTTCGACTCGACCGGCCAGTGCACGTCGGTGCCATCCCAGGGCGGCAGTTGCACGCTCGCCGACACGACGAAGATCTCG
Source organism: uncultured Acidimicrobiales bacterium (assembly GCA_964443165.1). Lineage (GTDB taxonomy): Bacteria > Actinomycetota > Acidimicrobiia > Acidimicrobiales > Poriferisodalaceae > JAYPWI01. The sequence continues at coordinate 2,469 of CAYUBX010000434.1, read as the reverse complement.
ATCACCTACCCGGTCGAGGAGGCAGCGGGCTATATCTGGGCGTGGATCGGCGAGTCCGACCCGGTGTCGCTCCGGCTTCCCGACGAGATGCTCGACCCGTCGTGGTCGACGTTTCCCGAGACGGTGCACTGGCAGGCCAACTGGATGCTGGCGCTCGAGAACCTCGTCGACATCATGCACGCCCCGTTTCTGCACGCCCGCTCGATCACCCTCGGGGGCGGGGCCACCGAGGACCGGGTCGTCGTCACGGACACCGACGGCGGCTTCGAGGTCCACCGCAAGAATCAGGCGGGCGTGAACTTCGACTGGGTCGAAGTGGTGCTCGACGACCTGCCGTATGTGCGGCTCGACATCCCACTGCCGCCGAGTGCGGGCCCGGGACCGCCGCTGCGGATCCTCGGCTTTCTGACGCCCAGCGACAATGACCGCACCGTGGTGCACTTTCCCCGGTTCCGCCAGGTCGCGGGCCGCGAGCGCGTGATCTGGCGGTCGCTGTACCGCTCGCGACTCCGCGGGACCCACATGCACGTGCTCAACCAGGACAAGGCGATGCTCGAGAGCATGCGGACGGTGGAGGAGGCGCGGGCGGACGAACGCCTGGCCCAAGCCGATCGTCCGGTGATCCACCTGCGGCGCGCCCTGGAACCAGCCTTCGAACATCAACGCCAACTGCACGGGATCGACTCATGAGCGCTTTCCACTGGGTCCACGGCGACCCGAACGCACCCGTCCTGCTCTGTCTGCACGGGATCGGCTCGTGCGCTGATGCATTCATCCCGCAGCACCCGCTCGCCGATGCCGTGGGCCGCCGAGTCGTGGCCTGGGACGCGCCCGGGTACCGCAACAGCGCGGATCCGGAGGACGAACCGGGTCTCGACGGTTGGGCCGACGCCGCCGCCGAACTCGTCGCGAGCTTGGGAGTCGATCGGGTCGATCTCCTCGGCGTGTCCTGGGGTGGCGTCACCGCGACGCGTGTTGCACTGCGTCATCCGCACCTCATCGCCTCCCTCACCATCGCCGACTCGAGCGTTGGTAGTGGAACGACGGCGGAGCGCTCCGAGGCGATGCGAGCTCGCGCCACAGCCGTGGCCGACCTCGGCATCGAGGAGTTCGCCAGCTCGCGCGCCCCCGCCCTCTTCGGTCCCGACCCCGATCCAGCGGTCGTGCAGGTGGCGGAAGAGCTGATGCGCGACTCGGTGCGGCTGCCGCCCTACCAATGGGCGTGCGACTCGATGGCGGACGCCGATCACCGCGACGACCTGCCGTCGATCGATGCGCCGACGCTTGTGATCTACGGCGAGAACGATGGCGTGACTCCGCCGAGTCTCTCCAAGCAGCTCGCCGCCGGGATCCCGGGCGCCGAGTTGGTCGAGATCGCCGACGCGGGACATCTCGCCAACCAAGAACGACCGGACGAATTCAACAGTGCGGTGGCGGAGTTCCTGGGCCGCCGCTCACCCCTCGGACAGGGAGGCACCCCGTGAGCCAACTCGACGACGCCCTCGACGCGATGGTGGCCAGCCGCGGCTCACGGCATGAGGACTGGGACACGCTCGCGTTTCAGACCAAGGCGGGGCCGCAGTATCGCAGGGCGCAGATCCGCTACATGGGCTCGGGCGGCACAGGAGACCACTCCGGCGACGATCGGATTCTTCAGGCCGAGCACTTCACGTTCTCCAACATGTTGCTGCCGCCGGGTGCGGAGGGTCCCGAGCACGACCATCACGACGTCGAAGAGGTGTTCTTCGTCCTCGAGGGCGAACTCCAGGTGACGATCCACGATGGTGAGGACTCCGCGAGCCGCGTGCTCGGCTACCGCGACCTCATCAAGGTGCCGCCCAACACCCCGCGCTCTCTCAAGAACATCGGAGACGCCGACGCGCTCTTCTGCGTGATGCTCGGTGCTCCCAAGCCGCAGCTTCCCACCTACCCGCCGACCTCGCCGATGGTCGGCATCACCCGCGACTGACAGACGTGGGGCGGCTCGACGGGAAGGTCGTCGTCATCACCGGCGCCGGGCGCGGTCTCGGCGAGGCGATGGCGCACCACGCCGCCGCCGAAGGCGCCGCCGTGGTGGTCGCAGAGCTGCGCGAGGAGAGAGGCGAGGCCGCGGCGGCCGCGATCCGCGCCGCAGGTGGCGATGCACGCCACGTCACCGTCGACGTCGGAGATCCCGACTCGGTCGACTCGTTGCGAGACGACGTGCTCTCTGATGGGCCCGTCTGGGGAATCGTGAACAACGCGGGGCTCGCGGACGCGGTCGGCGGCGACCACTTCTGGGAGCTCTCGGTCGAGCAGTGGGACACGTTGCATCGCATCAACGCACGGGGACCGTGGTTGGTGAGCCGGGCCTTCGCCCCGTCGTTGCGCCGAGCAGGTGAGGGGCGGATCGTCCACATCGCCTCGGACGCCGCTCTGTACGGATCACCGCGACTCAGCCACTACATCGCGGCGAAGGGAGCGGTGATC
>CAYUBX010000433.1:0-3851 GCA_964443165.1 uncultured Acidimicrobiales bacterium | reverse complement strand
GGGGGCTGGATGGAATCTTCGAGAACGTCGACGCGCAGACGCCGAAGCTCAAGTCGAACCTCATCGAACACGAGGAGCGGGCCCGCCGGAACCTCCAGGCGATGGTGCTGTGCACCGACGCGCCGGTCGACCTCGATGTGACCGCGCTGAGCTGGGGGGACGTCGATGTCGACGAGGTGCAGCGGATCTTCGACTTCCTCGAGTTCAACAGTCTCTACGACCGGCTGAACACGGCTCTGGAGGGTCGGCTGCCCGCGCTCGAGTCGGACGGCGGCGTGCTCGAGGCCGAGCTGGTGGCCCCGAGCGAGCCCGCAGCCGTCGCCAAGCGGCTGTCCGCCCTGGCCGAAGCGTCTGCGCCGGTCGCGCTCGCGTGGTCCGCCGCGGCGGATGGGTCGTTGGACGTCCTCGCCGCAGTCAGCGACGCCGAGGCCGGTGAGGTCCTCGCCATCCGGCGCGGCCACCTCGGCGACGCCGATGTGATGGCTGCGCTCGGCACGCTTCTCGGTGACGACGGCCCAGGGGTGCACATTCACCGCGCGAAGGGGCTGCTCCGGCTGCTCGCCCCGCACGAGCTCTCGTGTGCAGGACTCGACGTCGACACGGCGATCGCGGCCTACCTCATCGACCCTGCCGACGGTCGCTACGTGCTGGCGGATCTGCTCCTCCGGTACTGCCGAACGGAGCTGCCGGTCGGCTCCTCGGCGCCCGAAGGCCAGCTCGACCTCACCGGCGAGGTGGATGACCCGGCGCTGCTCACGGCGCGGGAAGCCCTTGCGGTCCACCGCCTCGCGCCCGTCCTGTGGGACCTCCTCGAGGATCGCGAGATGCGGGCGCTCTACACCGACATCGAGCGTCCCCTGATCGCCGTGCTCGCTGACATGGAGGATCTGGGGGTCGGCGTCGACGTCGACGAGCTCACCAGGCTTCGCGACTATTTGGTGAGCGAGGTCGAACGTCTCGAGGCCGAGATCCACGCGGCGGCGGGTCGGGAGTTCAACGTCAACTCGACCAAGCAGCTTCGCGAGGTTTTGTTCGACGAGCTCGGGCTGACGCCGCAGAAGAAGACGAAGACCGGCTATTCCACCGATGCTGCATCGCTCGAGAAGATCCGCGACCAGCACGAGATCATCGAGCACCTGCTCGATTTTCGGGAGGTCGAGAAGCTCAGGTCGACATACGGCCAGGGACTGCTCGACGTGGTGGCCGACGATTCGCGCATTCATGCGACGTTCAACCAGACGGTTGCGCGGACGGGCCGGCTCAGCTCGGAGGACCCCAACCTCCACAACATCCCGGTCCGCACGGAGCAGGGTCGCGAGTTCCGCAAGGCCTTCGTGCCATCGGACGGCTACGAGCTCCTCGTCGCGGACTACAACCAGATCGAGCTCCGCGTCATCGCCCACCTCGCCGACGATCCCGGCCTCGTGGGCGCCTTCGAGAGTGGGCAGGACATCCACAACACCACCGCGGCGAGCGTCTTCGGAGTCGCATCCGACGAGGTGACCGTGGAGATGCGGTCCAAGGCGAAGATGGTCAGCTACGGGCTGGCCTACGGCATGGAGGCCTACGGCCTCGGCCAGCGGCTCGCCATCCCCACAGAGGCGGCGGCGGAGATCCTCGACGCCTACTTCGCGGCGTTTCCCAACGTGAAGTCGTTCATGGACAGCGTCGTCGCGGAGACCAAGGAGCGCGGGTACACCGAGACGATGTTCGGGCGTCGACGTCCGATCCCCGAGCTCAACGCGGGCAACTTCCGCGTCCGTCAGGCTGCCGAGCGCCAGGCGATGAATGCCCCCATCCAGGGTCTCGCGGCCGACATCTTCAAGGTCGCCCTCGTCCGCCTCGATGCGGCCCTGCAGGAGCGGGATGCCGGCAGTCGCCTCGTACTGCAAGTGCACGACGAGGTGATCCTCGAGGTCCCGCCGGACGAACACGACGACATCGGCGCGCTCACCGTCGGCACGATGCGCGACGCGGCGGAGCTCCGCGTGCCCCTCGAGGTGAACCTGGCCTGGGGCCGCACCTGGGCCGACGCGAAGGGGTGAGCAGGCGTCGTACCGTCGCCGCCGCGATGGTGGCGGTGGCCGTGGTGCTCCTCGTGCTCACGGATCGGTGGTTCCTCCGGCCGTCGAGCGACGAGATCGTCGACGCCGACGCAGCTCTCGTGTTCGTCGGCGGCGATCTCGAACGCGCCAGGGCGATGCTCGACCTGGCCGGTACCGGAGCCGTCGACCACGTCGTCGTGGTAGCCCGCGGGCTCGGTCCGTCGAACACGTTCGGGCGGTTCTGCGAGGAAGGGCTGCGCTTCGATGGAGAGCTCCACTGCCTCGAGTCGTCCGGTGCAGACACCAGGCGGGAGGCGCGCCGGCTCGCCGAGTACGCGTCCGATCAGGGGTGGGAGCACGTCGTCGTGGTGACGTCGAGCTATCACCTTCGGCGGGCGACCCTGCTGATCGAGCGCTGCTTCGAGGGGCGGGTCGACCAGGTCGCCGCGGTGCCTGATGCAAGCGCGGCCGTGTGGTTCGGCCAGGTGCTCCACGAGTGGGGCGGCATTCTCGAGACATCGGTGCGGCGTGGCTGCTGAACGGGGGCACTGGTTCGAGGCTCTCGCCGCGCACATGGGTCCCGCGTATCTCCGCTACGCGTTCACCAAGAACACGAGCCGTGAGATCGACTTCCTCGTCGCAGCCCTGGGGCTCTCCCAGGGCGCTCGCGTCCTCGACGTGGGGTGTGGGCCGGGTCGGCACTCGTTGGAGCTGGCGCGTCGCGGGATGGAGGTCGTCGGCGTCGACATCTCGCCGGACTTCGTGCGGCTCGCGTCCGAGGCGGCTCTGTCCGACCGGCTCGACGCGACGTTCGTGGCGTGTGACGCGCGGACTCTGGCAGACACAGACCTCGGCGGCCCCTTCGACGTCGCGATCGCCATGTGCCAGGGAGCGTTCGGGCTCCAGGCCGGGCCGGCTGCGGGGGCGGATCCGCCCAACCTCGGCGCCGATCAGCGGGTCCTCGACGGACTGGCTGTGCAGCTCCGGCCTGGTGGGCTCGCGGGGGTCGCTGCGTTCTCGGCCTATTTCCGTGTGCGGAACCTCGACGGTAGCGAGTTCGACGCCCTGTCCGGCACCAACCACGAACACACTGAGGTGCGCGACAGCGACGGGCGGCCCATGGCTGCTGAGTTGTGGACTACCTGCTTCACGCCGCGCGAGCTGTGGATGCTGGCCGAACGCGCCGGACTCGAGCCACAGAGCGTCCAGTCGGTGAGCTCCGTCGGCGACTACTCCGGAACCGCGCCCGACATCGACGAACACGAGTTGTTTCTGATCGCGAAGCGACCCCAGTAGACTGCAGCCTCGTGCGAGATGGCCCTTTCGCTCTCCACGACGCGCCCCTATCCCCGAGTTCGAGCGATTTCCTGTGTCCGATACCCAAGAGTTCGGCAGCTTCACTGATGCCGGCGACTACATCCCCCGTACCGTGGTCGAGAACGACCTCGGCTCCATGTCCTTCGAGGACGCGATCAACGGCACGATCGTGGAGTTCGAGGACGGCGACCTGGTCAACGGCACGGTCGTCCGTGTCGACCGCGACGAGGTCCTCCTCGACATCGGTTTCAAGTCCGAAGGCGTCATCCCCGCGCGCGAGCTGTCCATTCGCAACGACATCGACCCCTCCGAGGTCGTGTCGATCTGCGAGGAGTTCGAGGCCCTCGTCCTGCAGAAAGAAGACCAGGACGGACGTCTCGTCCTGTCGAAGAAGCGGGCCCAGTACGAACGGGCCTGGGGTCGGATCGAGGAGATCAAAGAGGCAGAGGGCGTCGTCAAGGGCCCCGTCATCGAGGTCGTCAAGGGCGG
>CAYUBX010000432.1:0-3852 GCA_964443165.1 uncultured Acidimicrobiales bacterium | reverse complement strand
GCGGGGTTGCCGATCGACCCCGAGCAGTACAACGAAGAGTTCACGCCGAGGTACTTCACCGTGAACGGCCGCATGGGAAGCGTGGCCGCCCACTCCGAGACGGCGCCAGACACGGTGGTCAAAGACGTTCAGGGCAATTCGGCGCTCATCCGCGTGGTCAACGTCGGAGCGGCAACCCATGCACCGCACTGGCACGGGAATCACATCTACCCATTGGTTCTCGACGCCGAACCGATGAGTCCGATCATGTGGAAAGACACGGTCAACGTGCGACCGGGGGACCGCTACGACGTCTACCTGCCATACAACATCCCGCCCAACGCGGTGCATTTCCCGCCACCGCAATCGGGTCGTGACCTCCTGAAGGAACTCCACGGCAAAGACATCGAAGGAACGTGGCCGATGCACTGTCACATCGAGATGAGCCAGTCGGCGGGTGGCGGGCTCTACCCCCAGGGGATGCTCACCGACTGGAAGATGGAGGAGCTGTGAGTAAGGGCAGCGGCAAGCGAGGTAAGCGAGACAAGCGGGACAAGCGGGACAAGCGAGACAAGCGAGACGAGCGAGACGACGAAGAGCAGGATCATGGCGGCGGTGGCGAGGGCCACGCGGCGTTCGATGATCCGCTCTTCTATTGGGAGACCACGCCGGTGCTCGGCAGCCCCGAGACCCCCGGCAAAGTACGTCCCGACAAGGCGTTCGAGATGGCCTTTTACAACCGCGATCTCGAGATGCCGGACGGGCGTGATATCGAGTTCTGGGGTTTCGAGGACAAGAACGCGGACTCTGACGACGAGCCGGTGCGCCCGTCGTCGCCGATCCGGGTCAGTGAGGGTGACGTCGTCCACGTCACCGTGAAGCCGTCCAAGCGGCAGCACACCATCCATCTGCACGGCATCGAGATCGACAGCTACAACGACGGGGTCGGCCACACCTCCTTCGAGGTCACCGGCAACTACACGTACCAGTTCCGGGCCGGAGCGCCGTTCCGAGCTCTCGATGACCCCCGCCCGAAGACCCGCGGCGCCGGAACGTACATCTACCACTGCCACGTCAACACCACGCTTCACTTCCACATGGGCATGTGGGGCGGGCTGATCGTCGATCCAGCGAGCGGTCCCGGAACCGCGTTCCACAACGGCCCGGAGTACGACGAGGAGCGCTTGTGGTTCATCGGTGACGTCGACCCCACCTGGAGAGAGCTCGGTCACGCCGCGGGCATGAAGGGTGGCGACGCGGGGCTCAACGTGTTCCGCCCCGTGTACTTCGACATCACGGGCGTGTTCCAGCCGATGCGCAATGGCCGCACCGATCCAGATGCGGTGATCGAGGACCCCTCGATCGTCGCGACAGCACCGGTCGACGGCGTTCCGACGCTCGTTCGGTTGGGCAACGCGGGCTACGGGCCGCAGGAGATCACCTTCCACGGCATCGCCGACGGGTCTCTCGACGTCGAGTGCATCGCGGCGGACGGTCGTGCGTTCGACAACCAGGCACCCAACTACGCCCAGCCGTTCCTGCTGCCGCCCGGCCCGTTCGTGGTCGGAACGGCCGAGCGCTACGACCTGTTGCTCAAGCCCCAGGGTCGCGGCACCTCATTGGTGACGATCGAGCAGAAGGACTGGATCACCGGCAAGGTGCACGGCGTCCTGCAGACCACGGTCACCGGCGTCTGAACTTCGGCGCGCTGCGCCCGATCAGTAGCCGACGGAGAACCCGTCGACGTCCTCGCCGTTGATGCCGTCGAGTGACGCATCCCAGAACAACGACATCGAACCGCACGTCGTTGCGTTGCCCACCGAGGGCGCGTGACAGGCCAGGATGTCGTCGGCGGTTCCGCTGACGCCGCCTGCGAAAAACTCGCCGAGCGTGGTCATGTGAATCGAGCCATCGGCGTGCACCCATGCCCCGTCGATCTGCTCGGCCCGGTTCGCCAACCCCACGTCGGACGCATCGAAGTACATCGACCAGCTCCCGGCGGAGTTGGGTCCGGTCGCAGTGACAGCGAGCCGGAGGAGGTCGTGTTCGGTCTCACCGACCGCCCCGGCGAGGTTGGGCGCTCCGCTCGTGCTGACGAGCAGATCCTCGTTGGGGAGCAGGTGCAGAGCGTCGACGTTCTCGGCCTGGTCGTTGAGCCCGACGTCGGAACCGTCGATGTACATCTCCCACGTGCCCGCGGTCGCCGTGCCCGTCGACGTTGGCGCGAACCGCAGCACATCGTGCTCGTTGAACTCACCCACGCCGGGGAGCTCGCCGTCCCTCACCATGCTCACAAGCAGCGATCCGTCGTCCATGACGTGCAGGGCGTCGACATCGCGGCCGCCGTCACCCGGAACCCCGACGTCGGAGCCATCGAAGTACATCGACCAGGCGCCGGTCCCTGTGTCGAAGGCGATCACGTCCTCCCTGCCGAACGTGACACCGCCGACGGTGCCCGCGTTGGTGGTGCTGATGTACAGGATCGGATCCGGCGGATTCACGGTGATCTGGACGGTGTCGGTTGCGGTGCCGCCGTCGTCGTCGGTGACGGTGAGTTCGATGGTGTGGGTTCCGACGGGGAGGTCGACGAGGGGTGTGGGGCTGGTGGCGATGAGGGTGGGTCCGTTTCGCCAGTCCCAGGCGGTGATGGTGCCGTCTGGGTCGGTGGATGCGGTGCCGTCGAGGGTGACGAAGTGGGAGCCGTTGCCGTCTGTGTCGACGACGGTTTGGTCCGGTCCGGCGTTCGCCGCCGGCGGAAGGTTGAGCGGCGGTCCGCCGGGGGAGAGCACGACCGGGGTGTTGGCAGCGGCCGAGATGGTCACCGTCTCGCAGACATCACCCGAGACGAAGTGGGCGCACACCGTTGGCGAGCCGGCGGGGATGGAGGTGAACAGGCCCCACTGGTTGCGAGGGACGCCGTCGACGCTGATGGCGGCGTTGGTCGCCGGAGCTGTCGACACGTGGATCGAGCCGTGCTGGACGAACACGCCATCGACGGTGGTCGTCTGGCCATTGGTCACAGTGACGTTCTCGCATGGCGGGGTGATGTAGCCCGGCACGTCCGAGAAGCACACGAGATAGGACCCGGCTGCGTGCGGCACCCATGGCAGGCCGAACTGTGTCGTGTCGGCGCCGTTGACAGAGATCGTGGACGGCACGGCCGGGGTGGTCCGGACTCGCAGCAGACCCGAAGGTGGGGGACCGGGGGCACCGGCGACGTTGGTGAAGAGGCCCTCGACGCTGGTGTTTCCTCCCGCGGTGATCGCGACGGTCTCGCACGGCGGGGGCAGGAAGTTCGGCACCTCCCCGAAGCACACCTCGACCAGGCCGGGTGCGTGTTCGGCGACGACGCCCCACTCGGCTGAGGGCGGCTGTGCTCCCAGCCCAATGTAGCTCAGCCCGGCCGTGGCCATGATTGCGCTGCCCAAACCCAACGTACTGTAGACGATGATCGGCGCCAGGACATTGGGCAGGATGTGGCGAACCATAATGCGCCGATTGGTCGCCCCTATCACCCGCGCTGTCATCACGTACTCGCAGTTCTTGGCCGCCAACACCGTCCCCCGCACCAGGCGCGACGCCCCTGGGATGGACGAAATCCCCAGAGCTATCAGCACCGTGCTCAAGTTGGGCCCCAGCACCGCGACAATGCTGATCAACAGGAGGATGGTAGGAAAAGCCAACAAGACTTCGACCACACGCTGGATGAGATTGTCAAGCATCCCGCCATAGTAGCCCGACACCAACCCGACCACTATCGCGCCCACTCCGGCAATAGCGGTGCCCATCATTGCCACTCGCAAAGACTCTCGCCCGCCCCACAGCACCCGGCTCAGGATGTCGCGACCCAGATCATCTGTGCCCCAGAGATGC
>CAYUBX010000431.1:0-3854 GCA_964443165.1 uncultured Acidimicrobiales bacterium | reverse complement strand
ATCCCGCTCCTGTTTCTGCAGATCACGAGGGGCTACATGGTCGGCTCCGACGCCGAGGCGGGCGGCATCGCGAAGAACGGGGCGAAGATGGTCGCGGCCGTCGCCAACGCCACGGTGCCCAGGTACACGGTGCTCATCGGCGGGTCGTACGGGGCAGGCAACTACGGCATGTGCGGCCGAGGGTTCAACCCGCGGTTCCTCTTCGCGTGGCCCAACAGCCGGATCGCGACGATGTCGGCCGACACTGCGCAGACCGTTCTCGTGGACATCAGGCTCGCTGGAATGCGCGGCGCGGAGACCACCGAGGAGGAGATCGCCGCGCTCCGAGCGGAGGTGGCAGAGCAGTACGAAACGCAGGGCGACCCGTACTACGCCACCAGCCGACTCTGGGACGACGGGTTAATCGATCCGCTCGACACCCGGGATGCGCTGGGCTTGTGTCTCGCCCTCGCGGCCCGACAGGACGAACCAGCACGGGGTCCCGGCCTCGTCTATCGGATGTGAGGTGGCGATGAGACTCCTCGTTGCCAACAGGGGCGAGATCGCTCGCCGAGTGTTCCGCACCGCCAAGGATCTGGGCTGGTCCACCGTCGCCTTCTACGCCACGCCGGACGCGGACGCCGCCTTCGTTCACGAAGCCGACGTCGCGGTCCACATCGGTGGAGCCGACCTGGCCGACTCCTACCTCAACCAGGACGCGATCCTCGAGAACTGTGCTCGCCACGGCGTCACGGCCATCCATCCGGGCTACGGCTTTCTGAGCGAAAACGCCGAGTTCGCCCGACGGGTGATCGACGCGGGCATCACCTGGGTCGGCCCTCATGCCGAGGCCATCGCGTCGATGGGCTCCAAGATCGACGCGCGCGCGATCGCCGAGGCCGCCGGCGTGCCGCTCATCCTCGGCTTCGGAGATGCCGAACAGCAGGACGACGAGCGGTTGGCCGCCGAGGCCCAACGCATCGGCTATCCCATCCTCGTGAAGGCCGCGGCAGGCGGTGGCGGGAAGGGCATCCGGATCGCCCACTCCCCGGCGGAGTTCGCCGGCGCGCTGTCCGAAGCGCGAACCGAGGCCAGCCGCTCCTTCGGCGATGACGCCGTCATCGTCGAGCGCTACATCGAGCGACCCCGCCACGTCGAGGTCCAGATCATCGGCGACCAGAACGGCACCGTTCTCGAGCTCGGCACACGCGACTGCTCCATCCAGCGCCGCTACCAGAAGCTGATGGAGGAGGCGCCCGCGCCCAACCTCGCACGCGAGACCGATCGGGGCCTACGCGAGGCAGCGGTGAAGCTCGGTCGAGCGATGGGCTACGACAACGCGGGGACGGTCGAGTTCGTGGTGGACGCCGAGACGGGCGACTACTTCTTCCTCGAGGTGAACACCCGCCTGCAGGTGGAGCACCCGGTCACCGAGGCGGTGACCGGCCTCGACCTCGTCGAGCTCCAGCTCTGGGCCGCCACGGGCAACCCGCTGCCGCTCTCCCAGGAGGACATCTCCCTCGAAGGCCATGCCATCGAGGTGCGCATCAACGCCGAAGATCCGGCCAACGACTATGCACCCCAGACCGGACGGGTCGAGATCCTCGAGATCCCCGACCATCGCGAGGGCGTGCGGTGGGACGGTGCCTTCGACGGCCGGGGCGAGATCACGCCGTACTACGACTCCATGGTCGCCAAGCTGATCGTGGCGAGCAGCGACCGGGAGGGCGCGCTGGCCAAGCTCCGTTCCGTTCTCGATCAGAGCCTCATCGGCCCCCTTCGCACCAACACGGGCCTCCACCGGTGGCTCGCCGATCAGCCCGACGTCGTCGATGCAACGATGACCACGAGGTTCCTCGACGAGAACCCGCCACCGAGCCCACCTCCGTTCCTCGAGAGCAGGGACATCGCCGGGGCCCTCGTCCGCGAGGCCGCCGTGTCCGACGTCGGGCCCTGGGGTCAGCTCCCCTCGTTCCGTTCCACCCTGCACACCCGCCGGTTCGACACGATCCTCCGCGATGGTGCCGGCGACCTCCACGAGTTCGTCGCGGCGGCCGGCGCAGACGAGCGGGTCGGCGTCTATGACGCGGGCACCGGCGTCGTGGTCGTCAACACCGACGGCCACACGTTGAGCTACGAAGCGGTCGACCGCATCGACGCCTGGGCGCCCGACGCCGGACACGCGGGCGGAGCGGCCGGCGACGTCGTCGCTCCCTTCCCTGCCGTCGTCGTCGAGACCCCGGTCTCGCCGGGCCAGCACGTCGCGGCCGGCGACACCGTGATCGTCGTGGAAGCGATGAAGATGCTCCACTCGCTGACGGCTCCCGGCCCCGGCGACGTCGACGAGATCCGCGTCGGCGTCGGCGATGCCGTCGAACAGAACCAGACCCTGGTCACCTTCGTGGCCGCCGCCAACACGCCATCTCCTGACCAAGACAGAGAAGACCAATGACCCACCGCAACGCATACATGACGGACGAGCTCGCACAGATCTACGACCAGACGGTCGAGTTCGTGTCCAAAGAGGTGCAACCCCACGGTGAGTCGTGGGAGGCAGCCGGCAAGGTCCCTCGCGACGTCCTCCAGCAGATGGGTTCGCTCGGAATGCTGTCGCTCCGAGTCCCCGAACAGCACGGCGGGCTGGGAATGGGCCCGCTCGCGTCGGCGACGTTCGCCGAGGCGTTGGGCTCGTCGACCTTCGCCGGCTTCGAGGCGACCGTTCTCGTCCACACCGATATGTCCGGACCGCACCTCGTCAACTCCGGCAGCGACGAGCAGCTCGCCCAGTGGATGCCGGGCGTTCTCTCCGGCGAGACGATCCTGTCCATCGGCGTCACCGAACCCGACGCCGGATCCGACGTCGCCGGCATCCGGTCGTCTGCCGTCAAGGACGGCGACGGGTGGCGGATCAACGGCACCAAGACGTTCATCACGAACGCGGTGTACGGCGACATGACGATCGTCGGGGCCCGCACCGACCCCGACAACAAGTACGGCATCTCGATGTTCCTCGTGCCCGCCGGCACCGAGGGGTTCAGCGTGTCGAAGAAGCTGGACAAGCACGGTTGGCTCTGCAGCGACACGGCGGAGCTCCTGCTCGACGACGTGTGGGTGCCGGACAGCCAGCTACTCGGCGAGCCGCACCGCGGCTTCTACGCCACGATGCAGAACTTCCAGAACGAGCGCATGGTCATCGTCGGCATGGGCGTGGGCGCAGCGCAGGCAGCAATCGACCTCACCAACGAATACACGCAGAACCGAAAGGCGTTCGGCGGCCACCTGTTCGACCTCGGAGCGATCCGTCAGCGCATGGCCATGAACCAGGCCAAGGTCGATGCCGTCCGCGCATCGGTGTACCACGCGGCCTGGCTCGGCGAACAGGGCATCGACAACGTGAAGGAGATGTCCGGCGTCAAGGCCTGGGGCTGCGAGGTCGTCAACGAAGCGATGTACGACTGCCTTCAGTTCCACGGTGGCATGGGGTACATGCGTGAGTCGGCGATCGAGCGCATGTACCGGGACGCCCGCATTCTCACGATCGGCGGCGGCGCCACCGAGGTGATGCTCGAAGAGGTCGCCAAGCGCAGCTACGTCTGAACGGTTTCTGAACGCTCCCCAAGCCAGGAACGATCCACCCGCCCCACGGTGGGGCGCTCGTGCTGTGCCCGGTCCGGGCGGTGCGGTCGAGGTCGAACTGCCGCTGCTCGCGTCCTCTGTGCACCAGTAACGTCGGCCGCATGAAGATCGGCCTCGCATCACCCAACAGCAGCTACGGCGTTCCGACCGCGGAGATGGCCGTCGACCTCGAACAGCGCGGCTACGACTCGCTGTGGGTGGGCGAACACAGCCACATCCCAGCGAGTCGCGAAACGCCC
>CAYUBX010000430.1:0-3857 GCA_964443165.1 uncultured Acidimicrobiales bacterium | reverse complement strand
GGAGGTCCCGGCATGAGCCGTCGTCGCCGCGGAGGCTCCAACTCCCGCACCCGGCGCCTCGGCGGTGCCGAACAGTCCAAGCTGGCCCGCGAGACCCAGGCCTTCTGGCACGGCTCGGCGCCGCTGCCCGACTCCAGTGCACGCATCACGGTCACCGAGGACGCAGCCGCGGTGGTGCGATCTCTCGGACCGGCCCCGCTCAGTGGACGCGAGACGATCGCGGAGCACTACTTCGAAGCGGTCTACCAGCGCGCCGTCACCATCTCGTCGGCGCTCGCCGCTGCGGGCGATCTGATCGACGAAGGCCAAGACGACGACGTCTAGGCCTTCGCCTCTCCGAAGTTGAGTCACGTCGGTGTCTGACACCAATGTGACTCAACTGGGCTCTCAGCTCGTCGGCGCGAAGCCGACCTCTTTGCCGCGGTTGATGCTCACCCAGTCGCGAGCCTCCAGATACGGCTTGAAGGTCTCGTAGATCGCCTTCTCGTCGCTCGGCTGCTTGGGTCGCTGCAGCTCGTAGAGGTGCGGGAACTCGAGCCACGTCGTGACGGCATTCCAGAGCCGCAGTGCTGCGTCGCCCGTCGGCGGGTCGAGAAGCACCGGGCCGAAGAACACCTGCTCGGGGTCGCCCTCGTTCTCGCCGGGGAAGAAGAGGGTCGGCACGCCGAACCCGCCGTGGCTCATCACCTTGTCGTGCTCGGTCTTGATCTCGTCGTGTGTCGTCTCGTCAGCGATCGACTGGTCGACGATGTCGGGGTCGGCGCCGATCTTCTCGAGCAGGTGCTTGGCGACGTCGGGGTTGTGGGGACGGTTGCCGTCGACGTGTAGTGCCGTGCCGGCTTCGTAGTACCAGCGGTCGAGCAGATCCATGCTGTCGCGGCGCAAGATGGCGCCGATGCGCATCATCGACCAGCCGTAGCTCCACTCCCGCTCCCACGGATGCCTCTTGCCCGGCTTGAGGTTGACCTCTTCGAGGCTGAAGAACTTCCAGTTCACGGTGAGGCCGAGCTGGTCACGCACATCGCGCATCCAGAGCGACGTCTGATAGGCCCACGGACACATGACATCGAAGTGGAAGTCCACCTCGGTCGGAGCATCGGGTGACATGGACACGGACGCGGACATCGCAACCCCCTCGAAGACTGCCGTCATGGTAGTGGTGGATACCATGACCGGCATGTCTCAGGGCTTCGAACACATCTCCGTCGAACGGACGGGCGACACGGTCTCGATCGCGATGCTCAACGCGGAGAAGCGCAACGTGCTCTCGCTCCCCGCCATGCGCGAGATCACTCGGGCGTTGGCCGAGACCGCGGAGACCGATGCGCTCAACGTGATCATCTCGGCCCATGGACCCGCTTTCTCCGCGGGTCACAACTTCACCGACATGGTCGGGGCCGACTACGCGACAGCCCGCGAGCTCTTCGACGTCTGCACGGAGATGATGTCGCTCATCCAGAGCGTTCCTCAGGTGGTCATCGCCCAGGTGCAGGGGATCGCTACCGCGGCCGGTTGCCAGCTCGTCGCGATGTGCGACCTCGCCGTCGCTGCGGAGACGGCCGTGTTCCAGACCCCGGGCGGAAAGGGTGGCCTCTTCTGCCACACGCCGATGGTGGCTGTCGCCCGAGCGGTGGGACGCAAGAAGGGGCTCGAGATGGCCCTCACGGGCGACCCGGTCGATGCCCAGACAGCCTGCGGCTGGGGACTCGTCAACCGCGTCGTCCCCGAGGACGAGCTCGAAGCGGCCACCAGGGAACTCGCTCGGCGAGCGTCGCGCGGCAGCCCCTTCTCCAAGGCCCAGGGCAAGCAGACCTATTACGCGCAGGTCGACATGCCACAGGATCAGGCCTACGAGTACGCCGTGTCGGTGATGGCGGCCGGCGTGACGTCCTACGACGGCCAGGAGGGCATCGCCAGCTTCATGGAGAAGCGGCGCCCCGCGTGGAAGGGCCGCTGAGCGAGGGCACGATCCTCAGCCGCCGAGCGACTCGATGCGGCTCTGGTGCCAGTCGGGCGTGTTGGCGCGCTCACCGCGACGGATCGCGGCGATGTGCTCGCCGTCCTCGCGCCAGACGTGGCAGGTGTTGACGTTCATGCGCAGACGCCGCTCACGCTCCGCCTCGTCGAGATCGTCCGCCACGAAGTCGGCTGGCTCTTCGTGGAGGTTGACGAGGCTCCAACTCGCTTGAATCGCCACGGGACCCATCGCGATCAACAGCGCGCCGACGTGTGCGCAGCCGCTCGGTCCGCCGAAGAGCTCCTTGACCTTGCGCGAGTAGCCGCGGGCGATCGAGAGGCCCACGAGCTTCTGGTAGCTCTCGAGGATGTGCGAGCAGATGTCGTAGGGCTGCACGTGCATGTCGGCTTCGACGCGCACGATCTCGAAGGTCTCCGGCTGAACGTAGAGATCCACCGCCATGTCGTGGATCACGAGAGGAGTGCCATCGGCCAAACAGAGGCCGTGCGGCTTGGTGTCGGTCAGCCGGCCGTAGACCCGCATGAGCCCATCTGGCTCGGCGAACGCCTCGGTGTGATAGCTGCGCTGATGGATTGGAATCGACACGGACACGTCGAAGATTCTAACGGACGTCAGAAAGCCGGCCTCAGTCCGCGTCGGGGCCGTCCAACTGCTTGACGAGGGTCTTCGGTGCCACGCACCGGAACGACTCCGCCACGATCCCGGCGATCTCGTCCCAGTCCATGTCCGCGGCGGCGAGGTCGAGCCGCACCCCGAGCCATCCGCGATGGCCGACGTAGGGCGGCCGGTAGAAGCGGTCGGGCTCGGTCTCGACGAGTTCCTCCTGCACACCAGGAGGGGCCGCGCACCACATCGCGACGAGACCGTCGTCGTGGTGGTTGTCCCAGAAGTTGGCGAGCGTCTTCTTCTCCCGAACGAACCACGCGGGCGCGCCATGGGAGAGACGCTCACTGACCTCGGGAAGCGTGAGACAGATCTCGCGCAGCTTCTGCAGCCGCGCCGTCGTTTCCTTCTCGCTCAGCGGCGATGGGGGCAAGGCCCCTCTCAGCCTCGACCGTGACGCAGCAGACGACCAGGGGTCGCACCGGTGCACTCACCGTTGGCGAAGGTCTCTTCGCCGTTGACGATGATGTGGTCGTAGCCCTTGGCTCGCTGGACCCGGCGCCATTCGCCGCCCGGCAGGTCGTACTCCACGTCGCCGATCCAGTTGGGCAGGATCTCCAGCTCCTCCATGTCGTAGACCAGCACGTCGGCTGCCGAGCCCTCGCGCAGCGTGCCGCGATCGCGGAACCCGGCCGCGTGCGCCGCCAGTGCCGACAGGCGGTAGTGGGCCTCTTCGAGGGTGACGACACCCTCGTCTCGCACGAGCCAGGTCAAGAAGTCGGTGGTGTATGCGCCGCCGGTGAAGAACTTGGTGTGCGCTCCGCCGTCGGACACGCCGGGGACGGCGTACGGGGAGTCGTTCATCATCTCGGCCATGAACTCGGCGTTGGAGCCCTTGTCGGGGCCGAGGAACTCGACGTTGAGGTCGCCCTGCAGCGACAGGTCGAGCATCACCTCGATGTGGTGCTTGCCCTCGGCCTCTGCGATGTCGCCCACCGACTTGCCGACGTACTGCTGAAGGTCGGCCTGGCGGTTGACGCCTTGGATCACGAGCGACTTGGGGTTGCCTCCCACGCCGGCCTGAATCACCTGCAGCCGCCGGTCGGCCTCTTCGGCCTCCTCGATGAGGGCACGGCGCAGGTCGGGGTCCTGCACGACGAGGAACTGGTACGGCTGGATGTTGCCGCCACTGGGGGCCTGGACGGCGGCCCGCAAACAGGTCCAGAGGTCCTCGTCACTGACCGGCTCGTCGCTGAGCCGGCGCATCGCCCGTGTG
>CAYUBX010000429.1:0-3860 GCA_964443165.1 uncultured Acidimicrobiales bacterium | reverse complement strand
CTCGGACGACGATCAGCTCTTCGCCGACACTCTCCGGAGGTACGCGCTCGAACGGCTGATGCCGGACTACCAGCGGTGGCGAACCGAGCCGTACCCCGCAGACCGCATCCCCGAGCTGGCCGAACTCGGCGTCCTCGGCCTCCGCGTCCCGGAGGAATACGGGGGCTCCGCGGCGACGCTGCCACAGCTCGGCCTCGCGGTCGAGGAGCTCAGCCGGGGCGATTTCAGCATCAATTACTTCCCGCAGCTCGCGTCGTTGGCGGCCGAGCTCATCAAACACGGCGACGATGAGCTGAAGGGGCAGTATCTGCCCCCTCTCGCAGCCGGCGAGTGCACGATCGGCTTCGCTCTCACGGAGCCGGGCGTCGGCTCCGACGCCGCCAATTTGTCCGCCCGGGCCGTTCGCGACGGGTCGGACTGGATCATCAGCGGCGAGAAGGCGTCCATCACCTTCGCCGGCTTCGCCGACGCGGTGACGTTCTTCGCCAGAACCGGGGGTCCGGGAGCGCGTGGAATCACCTGTTTCGTGGTTCCCCTCGACCTCCCTGGAGTGGAGCGGCAGGTGTACCACTCCGCCGGTTCGGCGATGTCGGCGCGGGGGTCGCTCCACTTCGACGATGTTCGGATCCCAGCCCACCACCAGATCGGCGAAGAGGGAACTGGTTTCGTCTTGGCCATGCAGGGTTTCGACTACAACCGCGCCATCATCGCCCACGCCTGTATCGGTGCCGCCTCCCAGAGCATCGACGAGTTCGACGAGTATGCGAAGGAACGGGAGACCTTCGGCAAGCCGCTCGCCAAGCACGAGGGGATCGCGTTCCAGGTGGCGGAACACCTCGCCTTCCTGCACTCGGCGCGATTGCTGGCTCAGGAGACGCTGCAGCTCGCCGAAGCGGGCCTCCCGCATTCCACCCAGGCGTCGATGGCGAAGTGGCTGGGCCCCAAGTACGCGGCAGAGGCCATCCACGCCGTCATCCGGATGTTCGGCTGGCCGGGCTACTCGACCGACATGCATCACGAACTGCGCATGAAGGACGTCATGGGCCTCGAGATCGGCGATGGAACGCCGGAGATCATGAAGTCGATCATCGCCCGCGAGACCTTCGGCCGGGAGTACGCCAGCCACCGCTGATCGACATCGTTGGGGAGGTGCGGCGTGGGGCGGAGTGTCTGCGGGTGAGCCCGAGGCCCGTCAGGGCCGAAGCGAGCCGCAGCAACAAGCGAGGAACTTTTCTCCACTGAACGAGCGTTCAAGGGGGAACAATGGCGTTCGCGCCCATTCCCAGAGGAGTTGATCTCCATGCGTCCGTCGGTTCGTCTCGGGACGGTGTCCGGCATCCGGATCGGTCTGCACTGGTCCGTCGCAGTCGTGGCGTTTCTGTTCACGCTGACCCTGAGCGGTCAGATTCTTCCGGCGGCTGCGCCAGGGTTCGCCGGCAGCGCCTATTTCCTGGTGGCGCTGTCAACGGCTGCTCTGTTGATGGCGTCGATCGTGGCTCACGAGCTCGGTCATTCGATTGTGGCGCGACGCAACGGCGTGGGAATCCGTGGCATCACGCTCTTTGCCCTGGGCGGCGTGGCGATGATGGACCGCGAACCTCGAACCGCGGGAGCTGCGTTTCGGGTCGCCATCGCGGGGCCGCTGGTCAGCGTCGGTCTCGGTGTTGTGTCGCTTGGAGTCGCGGCGTTCGCGTCCGTCGTGGGCCTGAGCACGCTGACGGTCGCGGCGATCACCTGGCTGGGGTTGATCAATCTGGGCCTCGCTGTGTTCAACATGCTGCCCGCGCTGCCGCTCGACGGCGGTCGGGTCCTGCAGGCTGCCATGTGGCGCCGTTCGGGGGACCGGCTCGGCGCGACGGTGAAGGCGGCCGGGGTCGGCCGCATGCTCGGCAACCTGGTGATGTTGCTCGGCTTCTTCTTCCTGCTCAGCGGTGGTAGCGGCCTGTGGACCATCCTGATCGGCTGGTTCGTGGCTTCCAGCGCCAAGGCGGAGGAGCTCCGAGCTCGGGCGGAGATCTTCGAGCGCGAGCTCAAGCGCGACGCCGAGGTGCGCTGCGCCGACGACGCGATCGACGTCGAGCGCGATTCACGCCAAGTTGAGTCACTTCGGTGTCAGACACCGAAGTGACTCAACTTCAAAGACTCGTCGACGGAGGTGCTACGCGAGCAGTTCGGCGACGGCGAGTTCGGCGATGCGATCGCCGTCGTAGCCGAGGACCTCGGTGAGGATGTCGAAGCTGTGCTCGCCGAACGTCGGCCCTGCGTAGAGGTGCTGCGCGGGGGTTCGGGACAGGTGGAAGCGTGAGGCGTCCACCACCATCGTCTCGTTCTTCCCGTGCGGCACCTCCGCGAAGTGACCGCGATGGGCAAGCTGCGGGTCGGCGGCGAGCTCGGGCGAGTTCTGAACGATGTGAGCTGCGATGCCGAGCTCCTGAAGTCGCTCCATGAGGGCGACACCGTCGTGGCCGAGCGTGAAGGCGGTGATCGCTTCGTCGAGCTCGTCGTGTCGGGCATGGCGGTCGGTCAGTGACAGGACGCCGAGGGCGTCGGCGTCCATCTCAGCAGACAGCGCCCGCCAGTCGTCGTCGTTCGTGCAGGCGATCGCGATCCAGTTGTCGTCCCCAGCGGTCTGATACACGCCGTGTGGCGCGTGCAGGAGGTCACGGTTGCCTGCTCGTTCCCAGACGCGGCCATTCACGGTGTACTCGAGAAGCGCGGGGCTCATGAGGTGAAGGGCTGACTCGGCCTGGCTGAGGTCGACGTACTGACCCTCGCCAGTGGCTCGACGATGCTCGAGGGCCCCCATCAGGGCCGCGACCAGCCACCGCGGCGAGGTGTAGTCGGTGTAGGCGCTGTATGCACCGGTGGGATCCCGGTCCGTCCAGCCGACCGGGTAGAAGAAGCCCGAGATCGCGGCGGCCATGGTGCCGAACCCGGCCAGCAGCCGCAGCGGGCCGGTCTGACCCATGAGGCAGCTGGACGTCATGATGATGTCGGGGCGGCGCTTGCGGATGTCCTCGTAGCCGATGCCCCACTTCTCCATGGCTCGCGGGGAGAACGACTCCATGACGACATCGGCCCAGTCGATGAGGTCCCAGATGACGTCGATGGCCTCGGGCTTCGCCATGTCGAGAGCGAGGCCCATCTTTCCGGCGTTCATGTTGTTGTAGATGCCCGAGCACTCGGGATCGGCCACATCGCCGGGGAAGGGTGCCAGCGTGCGGACCGCGTCGATCTTGTTCTCCGATTCGACGCGGACGATCTCTGCGCCGTAGTCGGCCAGCACACGTGACGCTGCGGGCCCCGCCATTGCCCACATGAAGTCGAGGATCTTCACGCCTTCGAGCGGTCGATCCGTGGCCGGCGTCGGCTCGCCGATCGGCACTGCAGGAACGCGTGGCGCCTCGGCGAGGACCTCGTCGGTGTGCTCGCCGATCGCCGGCGGCGCTCCTGGCGTGACGAGGGGTGTCGTGGTGAAGCGGGCGAAGTCACCGGGGTAGGAGACCGTGCGGCCATCGCCGTGGGTGATCTCCTGCCAGTAGCCCCGTTCGACGAGCTGCTCGGAGGTGCACACCTCTTCGGTGGTTGTGACCGGGGTGATGAGCAGCTTGCGGGTGAGCGCCTGTTCGAGCAGCTCCGCCTTCGTCTTGGTCAGGAAGAAGACCCCGAGCTCCTGCTTCACCCGTTCGTACTCCTCGATCGGTTCGCTGCCGTCCATCAGGAGGAACGGGTACTCGAGCCAGTTCTTGTCGCGAGTGGCCTCGTCGATGAACCCCTCTTCGAACACCCACGCCATGAGGTTCTCGGTGAACCGGGCGAACCCAGCGCCGAAAAGGAAACTCACCGATGCGTATCCGTCC
>CAYUBX010000428.1:0-3875 GCA_964443165.1 uncultured Acidimicrobiales bacterium | reverse complement strand
CTGGCGGTCGGAGCCTTCGGTGACCAGATCCATCACGGCACCCACCCGAAGCGAGTACTCCCGAACCCACAGGTCGGAGAAGGGCTGGGCCACTCCGTCCGGCGTGACCAGGCCCTGGGCGTCATTACCGCCGTACATGATCACGAACGCTTCGGGATCTTCGTCGGCGAGCAACTCGGCGAGGCGAGCCGGCCAGTCGAAGAAGTCGGGACGGCTCAATCCGCTCGACAGCTTGCTCTCGGCGGTTGCGTCGATGACGCCGGTGTCATTCGCCAGCGACGCGAGCGTGTCGCCGAAGAACTGAACCATCGAGTCACCGACGATCCACAGTTCGAGCGGGTCCTCCGGCGTCGGGACGCCCGGTGGCAGGGGGGGCTCCGTGGTGACGGTCGTGACCGGCGCGGCGCCGGGCTCGGTGACCTGCTCCCCGTCCTCGTCGGCGGTCAGCAGCCCTTCGGACACCTCGATGCGCTGCACTCCATCGGGGGACACGGCCGGATCGTCGTCGATCCCCGCGGCGGTCCGCAGGTCGAAGATCTCGTCAGGCACGTCTCGACCGAGCGCCTCGTCCGCCCACCGGCGCGGCTGGGTGAAACGCAGCGTCGAGGCGATCCGCTCCACCGGCTCCCAGACGGCCACGGAGATGTCGCGATCGCGACCGAACGGCTTCTCCTCGGCGTCCCGCAACAGCTGCTCCGCGTTGAGGAGGATGGCGAGGGCCAGCCCGAGAAGCCCTCCGAGAAGGACCTGCCCAGCCGGCAGGCCCCGACTGCCCTCGGCGTCGCTCACCGCTTCGGGCAGTCGAACGCGACGGGTGGAGATCGGCTGCGGGACGGCCATGTCCCGCGGCGGGCGCGGGCCGGCCGGAGCGCCGCCTGTGGATCCGAGCCCCGGTGGATGCCGCTGGTCTGCCATCAGAACTGGAAGTAGATGAACGGGGCCACGCCCTCGGGACCGAGGACGTCGACGATGACGAGACCGATGCCGAGGGCGACACCCTGAACCGCCCACCCGGCGCGAACGAAACGATCCTCAGCTGTGCGCACCCAGTCGGCGGGCACGAACTGGGAGGCGATGCTCGCCACGATGGTGAGAAGCAGAAGGGGCGTGACGATGCCGCTGCCACCTGTGAAGTCACCGAGACGGCCGAGCAAATCGAGAGCCGTGGAGAACGACTCGGCGCGGAAGAACACCCACGCCAGACACACCACATGGAACGTCACGAGCCACTGAAATGCGCCGCTCACCGCCGCTGGCATCCCGAACGAGATGCCCCGTGATTCAGCGAACTCCCGCACCACACGCTCGATCGCGAGGAACCCTCCGTGGATCGCGCCCCAGATGACGAAGTTCCAGGTGTTGCCGTGCCACAGACCACCGAGAACCATCGTGATCATGAGGTTCCGGTAGGTGAACAGGGTTCCCTTCCGGTTTCCACCGAGGGGGATGTACAGGTAGTCGCGGAGCCAGCTGGACAGGGTGATGTGCCACCGACGCCAGAAGTCCTGGACCGAGAGGGCCCGGTATGGCGCGTCGAAGTTCTGCGGGAACCGGAACCCCAAGAGGAGGGCAACCCCGATCGCGATGTCGGTGTAGCCGGAAAAGTCGGCGTAGATCTGGATCGCGTAGGCGTAGACCCCGATCAACACCTCGAACCCGCTGTGCGCGTCAGGGTCCGCGAAGACCTCGTCCACGATCTCGCTGGCGAGGTAGCTCGAGATGACGACCTTCTTGAAAAGGCCGGCGAAGATGAGGCGGAAGGCCTCCGCGGACTGCACGTATCGGGGATCAGGACGGTCAGCAAGCTGTGGCGCCATCTCCGAGGCCCGCAC
The DNA here is from genome assembly GCA_964443165.1 of uncultured Acidimicrobiales bacterium. Lineage (GTDB taxonomy): Bacteria > Actinomycetota > Acidimicrobiia > Acidimicrobiales > Poriferisodalaceae > JAYPWI01. The sequence continues at coordinate 2,043 of CAYUBX010000428.1, read as the reverse complement.
GATGGGCCCGGCCACGAGCTGGGGGAAGAAGGAGAGGTAGACGGCGAAGTCGAGCGGCGGCATCGGTTCGATCTGCCGGCGACCGATGTCGATCACGTAGCTCATCGCCTGGAACGTGAAGAACGAGATCCCGACCGGCAGGGTGACTTCGAGGAGCCGGGGTGACGCGTCGATTCCGATGTCGTTCAAGAGGTTGGTCGCCTCGACCGCGAAGAAGTCGTAGTACTTGAACGCACCCAACAGGCCCAGGTCAGCGATGACCGCCCCGCGCACCCACCAGCGGGCGACGGGGGCCTGATCACGGTGAATCGCAGACGAGGCCATGTCGCCGGCGACCCAGTTCACGACGATCGCGCCCCCGAGCAGGAACACGAATCGCCAGTTCCAGTAGGCGTAGAAGTAGAAGCTCGCCGCGAGCATGCACCAGCGCCAGACGAGAGGTTGGGCGCGCGTGATCCAGTTCACGATGAACACGACGACGAAGAACAACCCGAAGGCGAAGGTCGGAAACAGCATCAGGGGCCCGTTGCGAACGGTAGCGAACCGCCCTTCACCGCCAGAAGTCGCGGCCCAGCCGCGGTTCGATGAGCGGATTGCGTCATCGAGCGCGTGACAGTGTGTTGGCTTCAGCGATGGAGCGGACGCGACGACAGGACTCCATGTGCAGCACGGAGCGATGACGGACGTGAATCTCGATGCATGGGCCATCGCGGACCCAGATCCCATGCATCACCAGACCTACGCCGATTGGCGTTCACAGGGGGTGCCGGCGGACGCCGCGACCCCTTTGCGTTTCGGCACCGCTGGACTCCGCGGCGAGATGGGGCCAGGTCCCGGTCGCATGAACCGGGTGGTGGTTCGCGTCGCCGCCCGTGCGCTCGGCCGCGAGCTGGTTGCGAGCGGCCTGGCGCCTCGCGGCGTCGTGGTCGGTCATGACGCGCGGCCACATTCGGACGAGTACGCGCTCGACTCGGCCCGGCTCCTCCGGGCGCTCGGCGTGCCGTGCATCCTCATCGACGGCCCGACGCCGACGCCCGTCCTGGCGTTCACTGCCCTCAGCCGCGGCGCAGCCGCGGCGGTGATGGTCACAGCCAGCCCCAACCCCCGCGACGACAACGGCTACAAGATCTATTGGTCGGATGGCGCTCAGATTCGGTCGCCGATCGACAGCGCAATCGAAGCTCGTATGGAGTTCGACGAGCTCCCCACCGAGGCCGCGCTCGCCCCCCGCCATGACGTCGAGAGCGTGTCGCCACGGGTCGCGATGGCGGACTACCTGGGGAGCGTCATCACGGAGCGGACGGACGAGCCGAGCCCGCACGTGGTGTACACGGCCCTGTGTGGAGTCGGCGCGGACGCCATCGACATGGCGTTCGCCACCGCGGGGTTGCGCCCGCCCGTTCACGTGGAGAGCCAGAGACATCCGGATGGGCGATTCCCCGGCCTGCCCTTCCCCAACCCCGAGGAGCCGGGCACGCTCGACCGAGCGTTCGAGACCGCCGACGAGCACGGCGCGGATCTGGTCGTGGCCAACGACCCCGACGCGGACCGGCTGGGAGTTGCGGTGCGAACGTCCGACGGCTGGCGCACGCTCACCGGCGACGAAATCGGCGTCCTACTGTGTGACCGGCGGATTGCCACGACCTCGGGAGACGACCGGGTCGCCGCGTCCTCTGTCGTGAGCGGGTCGATGGTGCCTGCGCTGTGTGCCGCGCGGGAGGTGGACCACGTGACCACGTTGACCGGGTTCAAGTGGATCATGCGACCGGCGATCGACCGGCCGGACGATCAGTGGATCTTCGGCTACGAGGAGGCCCTCGGCTTCTCGGTGACGGATCGGGTGCGCGACAAAGACGGCATCAGTGCCGCGGTGGAGTTCGTTCGCCTCGCCGCAGCGCTCGACGCACGAGGCGCCACGGTGCTCGATCGGCTCGACGAGCTCTCGCGGGAGCTCGGAACATTCACGAACCGTCAGGTCAGCCTGCGCGGTGACCGCGACGCGATCGCCGCGGCTCTCGCCGCCCTGCGTGCGGATCCCCCGAC
>CAYUBX010000427.1:0-3894 GCA_964443165.1 uncultured Acidimicrobiales bacterium | reverse complement strand
CGGTACATCCGGTTGTCGAGAAAGCGCGTGAGGCGGTCGGGGCGTCGACGAGATCCAGAACATGCTGGGACGGCGGCGTGTCGACCACGACGAGATCGAATCGGTCGTCGAGGGCGAGCCGGTGCAGCGTCTCGATCGCCATGTATTCGTGAACGCCGGGAAGACTGGTCGAAAGCCGCTGGTAGAAGGGGTTCGCGAGGATCTCGTCTGCCTGCTCTCGGGAGCCACAATGCAGGCGCACCACGTCGTCGAACGTGGCCTTGGGGTCGAGCATCATCGCCCAGAACTCGCCCTCCTCGGGCGAGTCGAACTGTTCGATCCGCCGCGGCTCGCTGCCCAGTGCGGTGACGCCGAGCGCGTCGGCCAGCCGTCGCGCCGGGTCGACGGTCACCACGCAGACCCGCCGGCCGGAGGATGCAGCGGCGACCCCCAGGGCCGCGGCCGTGGTCGTCTTCCCGACGCCGCCCGCGCCGACCGCGAGCACGACATCGCTGAGGCCGACAGCGCCGCCGAGGCCCGTCACGCGGCACCGTCCAGGGCGTCGATGAGCGGTGCGAGGTCGACGCCGCCGCTGGGGGTGGGTACGTGGGGCAGCTCGAGGCGGGGAACCCCGATGCGGGATCGAAGCTCCGTCAGCAGCGCGCGCTCCGCTTCGTGGCGTTCGTGATCTTCGTCGAGCGCGGCGTCCATGACCTCGCACACCGAGGACGGCACGCCTCGCGCGATCTGCGATGTCGGGGGTCGGACCGGCGGCGACGGAGGCGCGCAGCTGTTGACGACCAGCGGCCCGAGCGCGACACCGACCTCTTCTTCGAGCGCGAACGCGGCCTCGACGGTCTCTTGTACCGGCGTGTGTTCCGGGAGCGTCACGAGGACGACCTGTGTGCGAGCGGGATCGCCCAGCATCTCCAACGCCTGGTCGGCCTGCGACCGCAATCGCCCGCTTCGTGCGATTCCCGCCATGCTCGCCGGCGCCCTGACGAGCTGGAGAGCGTGGCCCGATGCAGGGGCGTCGACGATGACGAGGTCGACGTGTTCGGATCGCTCGAGCTGACGCAGCCGCCCCAGCACGAGCAATTCCTTGATCCCCGGGGTCGCTGTCGCCACGAGTTCCAGCATTCCGGTTTGCGACATGCGCCTTCCGATCATGCGGAGCCCGTTGTCCTCGAGGTAAGCGGCGAGTGCCTCCTCAGGATCGATCCGAACCAGCGTCGGCTGGTCGAGTTCCGCGCCGGTCAGCACCGACTCCACTGGAGTCGGTGCCAGCCGCAGCAGGTCGGCCAGCGGCCCGCCGCCTGCAGCGACAACCACGACGCGCGCTCCAGCGGCCACTGCGACCTGGGCGAGCGCGGCGCTGACGGTCGTCTTGCCCACGCCTCCCTTCCCGGCCACGATGACGAGACGCGACGAGGTCAACCACCCCGTCCGAGCGCCCCCGGAGGACCCGCGTGTTGAGATTCGTTGCGGCAGCGTTCGCTCTCCTCGGCGCGTTCGTCGCCCTCAGCCTGCCAGCCACAGCGCAGGAGGCCGACCCGAGAACCGTCGTTGTCATCGAGGTCAGCGGCCTCATCGACCCGATCGAGGTGTCGTACATCTCCTCGCAGACGAGCGAGGCGGTTGCCGATGGAGCGATCGCGATCATCCTGCAGGTGAACAGCCCAGGCCACGCCGTCGGCGACGACGACCTGCTGGTCCTGCTCGACGAACTCGACGCGGCCCCGATTCCGGTCGTCGTGTGGGTGGGGCAGTCGGGAGCGAAAGCGCTGGGCGGAGCTGCGCACCTCGTGACGGTGGCCGACTTCGCAGCGATCTCGACCCGCGGTCGGGTCGGGGAGTTCGGGGACCTCGACAACCCGCGGGTGGGAGGCTTCGGCGCGTTCGCTGAGCGAGCGGCGGGTCAGGACGAGTCGATCGCCGCCGGCCTCGTCGATGAGCTCGCTCCCACGGTCGGCGAGTTGATCCTGATCATGGAGCGCGAGGGGATCCTGCAGAACATCTCCGTTGCCGTCGAGGGCGAGGAGGGCCTCTTCTCCATCGCAGCGGACGTCCGGGTGCAGTTCACCAAGCTGTCGCTCACCGACCAGCTGTTCCACACCGTCGCGAGCCCGGCCGTCGCGTACCTGCTGCTGCTCGCCGGCCTGTCGATGATCATGCTCGACTTCTTTACGGGCGGAATCGGCGTCGCGGGCGGCGTCGGCCTCGTGTGCCTGTTGCTGAGCGCGTATGGCCTGGGGGTCCTCGACATCCGGATCTGGGCGCTCGTGGCCCTCGTCGTCGCAATGCTCGGCTTCGCGATCGATCTCCAGACGGGTGTTCCCCGCTTCTGGACGGTCGTCGGGACCGTGCTGCTCATCGTGGGCTCCTGGTCGCTGTACGGGGAGCACGACATGAGCTGGATCACCCTCGTGTCCGGCATCGTGCTCACCTTGGCTTTCATGTTCTCGGGAATGCCCGCCCTCATCCGCACCCGCTACGGGACCTCCACGCTGGGTCGCGAATGGATGATCGGCAAGATGGGGATCGCCGCCACCGACATCGACCCCGATGGGCTGGTGGTTCTCGACGGTGCGCAGTGGCGAGCGCGGGTCAACCGCCTGACGCCGCTCGAAGCGGGTGATCGGGCGCGAATCGTCGCTCTCGAGGGTCTCGTCGTGCAGGTCGAGCCCGAAGAAGGTGGCGCTGTCGACTACCGCGAAATGCGTGGAAACAAGGGCGATGGCGGGTCTCCGGGCGACGAACCGGAAAACTGAATCGAATTTCGTTTCAAACCTTGATTCGGTTTAGGACGGGCGCGTAGGTTGGCCTCTGAAGGGGGCTGAGGTGTCTGTGTTGCTGGATGACAGCTGGCAGCTCAAAGCGGCATGTCGGGGGCCACAGGCGGCGGTGTTCTTTCCGCCTCCTCGCTTTGAGCGCAAGGACGAAAAGCTTGAGCGCGAGCATCGAGCGAAGGCGATCTGCGAGCAGTGCAGCGTGACCGAGGCCTGCCTCGATTACGCGCTGTCGATTCGTGAGCCACACGGAATCTGGGGCGGCGTGACCGAGGCCGAGCGTCGGCAGATGCTCGCTCTCATCGAAGCCGAAGCTTCCTGAGGCCCTGCAAGGCCTGACTAGCCTGGCCTGACGCGCGCGGCCGCGTCAGGGGGCTCACATGACCACGACCGATCCGGTGGAGGACTGGCGGGAAGACTTCGACATCTTCTCGCCGGAGTTCGTCCGCGACCCGTATCCGATCTTCAGCGAGGTCCGCACGGGCGGGTGCCCGGTGGCCCACACCGATCGCTGGGGCGGCTCGCACATGCCCACCACGTTCGAGGACGTCACCGAGACGGCGCGCGACTCGCAGCGCTTCTCCTCGTTCGAGGTCAGCGTTGCCCCGGTGCCGATCACCTATGACGACGAGGGCAACCGGATGCGTTCGATCATCGTGTCGGACCCGCCGCATCACACCGCCGAGCGTCGCCTCATGCTGCCGTTCTTCTCACCGAAGGCGGTCGAGCGCTTCCGCGAGCCCACCCGCGAACTGTGTCGACGACTGCTGCGCTCGTTCGTCGAGGACGGCGAGGTCGATGCCGCCGGCGAGTACGCACGGCAGATTCCACCTCGGGTGATCGCGGAGATCCTCGGAATCGACCCCGACATGAGCGACGACTTCACCGAATGGGTGCAGGGCGTTCTCGAACTGGGTCTCCAGGATCCGGAGGTCCGCGAGAAGTATCGGGTGATCATCGAGCAGTTCTTCCTCCAGGAGATCGCGCGCCGCCAGGAGAATCCGGGCGACGATCTCATCTCGTTCCTTCTGAGCGCGGAGATCGATGGTGAACCGGTGCCGATGAACGTCGTCCGGTCGAACATCGCGTTGATGCTGATCGCTGGCATCGACACCACCTGGAGCTC
>CAYUBX010000426.1:0-3910 GCA_964443165.1 uncultured Acidimicrobiales bacterium | reverse complement strand
CCCCCCCCCCCCCCCCCCCCCCCCCCCCCCCCCCCCCCCCCCCCCCCCCCGGCACACCCCCCCCCGGCAACCCCGGAATCGCCCAGTACTGCGGTGTGATCGGCGCGATGGCCTGTGCCCAACCGGGGAGTTGCTCGTGAGGTACCAGGGCGCCGCCGATACCCGCGAATGCGATGGCACCAACGTTCTGGATCGCCTGCACCTGGTTGACGGTCCGAAGCGTGGTGGCGAACAGGAGCATCAACGACACCGCGCAGAGCGAGAAGCCCAGCAGCACCATGCCCAGCGCAGGAATGCTCCTGGCTTCGATGTCCAGGCCGAACAGCAGGCCACCGACGAACAGCAACGCCATCTGATACAGGAGGAAGATCACGACCCACGGGATCGCGAACCCGGCGAGCAGCGACAGCGGCGAGGTCGCCGACGCTCGGATGCGGTCCCACGTCTTCCAGCCGTGTTCGCGGAACAGGAAGAAGCTGACGCTGCCCGCGACGAAGAAGCCGAACATCACGAGCTGGCCGGGCACGACCTGTTCCGCACCATCGGCGTCGGTGAAACCGGCGGCCACGAGGTTGATGCCGAGGGCGTCCCGCATGATCGGCATGATCGCGAGGGGCATCAGGAACATGATCACGAGGAAGCCCGGGTCGCTCCGCAGAATTCTCAGCTGGTGGCGGGACACGGCCAGGGCGGCGGTCATGGCGCCACCTCCGCCCCGGTCTCCTCGGCGGCGGCGGGATCGTCGTCGAGGCTGGACCCCGTGATCTCGAGGAAGACCCGCTCCAGGTCCGGCCGGATGAACTCCGCCTGGAGGATCCGGGCATCGACCGCGTCGAGCGCGGCGATGGCGTCGCGCAGTGTTTTCGCTTCGAGAAGCCTCCAGCGGTTCGGCGACAATCGCTCCGCGTCGATTCCTGGTGGCAGCTGATCGAACTCGACGTCGACGCCTTCGGTCCGGTAGCGCTCCATGAGCTCGGACTGGGTGCCGCGGGCCAGCACGACACCCTCGTCGATCACCACGATGTCTGCCGCCAAGGCCTCGACCTCGGGCAGGTAGTGGGTGGTGTAGACGACGGCGGCTCCATCGGCGGCGAGCTGGCGAACCACTTCGATGAGTTGGTTGCGCGTCGCCACGTCGGCGCCGACTGTCGGCTCGTCGAGAAGCAGCAGCTTGGGCCGATGCACGAGTGCGCAGGCGGTGTGGAGGCGACGGGCTTCGCCGCCCGAGAGCTGCGTCCCCTTGCGGTCGAGGAGGTCGGTGAGATTGAGCTGTTCGGCGATCTCATCGACGCGCCGATTCCGCTCTGCCCGGCGCAGTCTGTTGAGCTCGGCGAAGAAGCTGAGGTTGTCGCGCACGGTCACCGCTCGATAGATGCCGGTCTCTTGCGGAGCGATACCGATCAGCTTCGATGCCGTGGTCAGCTGCGCCCAGACGTCGACGCCGTCGACCTCGATGGTGCCCTCGTCGGGTTGGAGGAGGCCGGCGATGCCGGAGAGAAACGTGGTCTTGCCCGCACCGTTGCGGCCGAGCAGCGACACGACCTCGCCGGCCGCAACGCTCAGGTCGGCGCCCTTGAGCGCCTCCACATCCCCGTAGCTCTTCTTCACACCCCGCGCCTCAAGCATCCGACCAGGCTGGCAATCGCTCGCGCCCCCGTCCACCGGGTAATTCCACCCCGCACCCGGTGTGGTGTTCCCTTCACCGTGGGCGGTCATTAGGGGTCAGACCCGTGTCTGACCCCACACGCGGACCGACCCCACACGGCGCGAAACCCCTTGATTCTGGGGTTTGCTAGGGCGGTTCGCGCGCTATATCGTCGACACGACGCTATGAGTGGTCGTTCGACGCTGTGAGTGGTCACTAGGGGTCAGACGGGTGTCCGACACGTGTCCGCGTGTCCGACCCCGAGTCCGGACCCCGTGAGTCCGGGACCCCGAATCCCGCTACGGGAAGCCGGGCACGTCGCTGAAGCGATGCTCCTGGGCGAGGGGGTCGCGGCCGCCGATCACCGAGATCGCCCGGCCGGTCCCACCGTCGGTTGCGGCGGCGATCATCGCTTCGGCGACCTGGGAAGGCGCGAGCATGGCATCGATCTGCTCCGCATCCGCTGGCGACATCCCCACGAGGGGCGTTGCCACGCCGCCCGGGCAGATGGCGTTGATCCGCACAGCGTCGAGTTCGAGCGCCGGTGCGATGGCACGGACCCACCCCACCGCGGCGTGCTTCGCCGCGCTGTAGATCGGCGTCGGCTGGTAGGGGAGAAGCCCGGCGACCGAGGCCGTCACCACGATCGATCCGCCTCCGTTGTCGACCATGGCCCGCGTCGCGGCGACCGTACCGTTAATCACGGCATCGAACAGAACCCCTCTCACGAGGTCGTATCGCTCCATGTCGAGGTCGGAGATGCGGTACGGCGACCCCAGTTCGGTGACGGGGCGATCGAGCACGCCGGCGTTGAGGAACGCCAGGTCCAGGCCGCCCAGTTCGGAAATGGCGCGCTCACACATCGCGTCGTTGCCCTCCGGCGCAGACACATCCAGGCTCGCCACGCGGCACCCCGTCTCAGATGCGATGGCTGCGAGACCGTCGGAGTCGAGGTCCACCGCGAGAACCGCGGCGCCGCCTTCGGTGAGTTGCCGCACGAGGTCGGCGCCCATACCGGACGCGCCGCCCGTGACCAGCGCCCGCTGGCCGGTCAGTTCGCTCATCTCTGTTCCTCGCTCTCAGCTCTCGATGTACGGCCCGAGCAGCGGTTCGACGCGCAGGTGCTGCGGAATGCGTTCGGCCCCGATCATCAGGTCGATCTGCTCGTGAAGATGCCAGATCCGGCGTTCCTGGTAGTTGATCGGGATTCCGGTGAGGGCGGGTGACTCGAGTGACTCCTGCATCGGAGCCATGTTCATCATGTCCTCGTCCATGATCTGGTTGTACTGGGCCCTGCGAACCTGCCAGTACTCCGGAAGGTCGTCATCGCCCCACGCATGCGCGCCATCCTCGACCGGCGCGTAGTACGCCCAGTCGAGTCGGGTCGTGCCCTTGTCGAGCGGCCAGAAGAGGTTGATCGGAAACCCGAACCGGCCGAGCGGGATGATGATGTTGGGGAACAGGCTCACAGCGGTGCTGGTGCAGTCGACCATCGGCGGAACACCGTCGATCGCAGCGAACGGCGCATGGTCGAGGGAGATCCAGTCGTCCCACGACGTCATCCCCACCCGCTGTTGATTCTGTTCGGAGTAGGGCGTGATCATGCGCGAGTGCCCGTTGGGGTACAGCCCCATCGCGGCGCCGCGGTTGTCGAGGATCGACACGCCGTTGTGCGAGTGGATGTGCTTGAAGTGGTACACCTCGAGAAACGCCTCGGCGGTCACCTTCCAGTTGCACGGGACGATCACGCTCTCCCGGTAGACCTCTCGCAGGTTCTCGCAGTCGAAGGGGGCGAACATCTCCGCGGCGGGGCCGATCCACTCGGCGAGTGGCTGGGCGCCGAGGTCACGGTTGACGAAGATGAAACCACCGAACACCTCGCACTTCGCCCGTGGGAGGCAGCGTTTCTCCCAGTCGAGATCGACGAAGTCGCGCTCGTCGGGCAGGGCGACCAGGGTTCCACCGTCGACCTCGTAGGTCCACGAGTGGTACTGGCAGCGCAGCCGGCGACTCGACCCACGGTCTTCCCGCACGACCGGCGCGCCGCGGTGCTGGCAGGTGTTGTAGAAGCAGTTGATGGCCCCGTCTGTCCCCCGAACGATCAGCAGTGGGACCCCGAGGTCCTTGAACACGAAATAGTCGCCCGGGTGGGGAACGTCCTCAGCCCGTCCCGCCATGACCCAGGTGCGCGGCCACAGGTACTCGGCTTCGAGCGCTTCGAAGTCGTTGCTGACATGACGTTCGACCGGGATGTCGTGGAACGCC
>CAYUBX010000425.1:0-3916 GCA_964443165.1 uncultured Acidimicrobiales bacterium | reverse complement strand
TGATCGGTCTGGGCGTCGGCATCGACTTCGCGCTGTTCGTCGTCACCCGGTTCCGTGAGGGCCTCGCCGACGGCCTCACGATCGAAGACGCAGCCGGCCGGGCCAACGCCACCGCGGGCCTGTCGGTGATCTTCGCCGGCGGCACGGTGATGATCGCGATCCTCGGTCTCGCCATCGCGGGCATTCCGTTTATGACCGCGGCAGCTGTCGCGACCTCGGTCACCGTCGCAGTGACGGTGATCAGCTCGGTCACGATTCTCCCAGCCCTGATCGGTTTCGCCGGACATCGGGTCAACTCCAAGCGGGCGCGCAAGCTGCTCGCGACGCAGGGTCCCGAGGAGCGCGACGCCGGGATCTGGCAGCGTTGGGGCGACCATGTCGCTGCGCACGCTTGGCCCTACACGATCGGGACCATCGTGTTCCTGCTCGTGCTCACCGCTCCCCTCCTCAGCCTGGATCTCGGGTTCCCCGACGCGGGTAACCAGCCCGAGGACACGACCCAGCGTCAGGCGTACGACCTCTCCGCCGAAGCGTTCGGTGTGGGCTTCAACGGACCGCTCCTCGTCGCCGTGGATCTCACCGAGATCCAGGACGGTGAGCTCGAGCAGCTGATCGCAGCGGTGCAGGCCGATCCGGGCATCGCGACCACCCAGCCTCCCATCACCCGCGAGGGCGGAACGGCTGCGGCGATCGTTGCCTACCCGACAACCTCACCGCAGGACAGCGCCACCATCGACACGATCGGCCGGCTGCGCGGCGAGGTGTTCCCCGCCGTGTTGTCCGCCGATGCTGCTCACGTCGGCGGCGCGACGGCCGGCTTCTCCGACACGGCCGACAAGCTGCAGAGCCGGCTCGCGGCGTTCATCATCGCCGTGATCGGGCTGAGCTTCCTCCTCCTCATGATGGTGTTCCGCTCGGTCCTGGTGCCGATCAAGGCCGCGCTACTCAACCTGCTGTCAATCGGTGCCGCCTATGGCGTTCTCGTTGCGGTGTTCCAGTGGGGCTGGATGAAGGACGTCATCGGGCTCGAGTCGACCATGCCGATCGTGAGCTTCATCCCGATGTTCATGTTCGCCATCCTCTTCGGGCTGTCCATGGACTACGAGGTCTTCCTGCTGAGCCGGGTGAAGGAGGAGTACCTCCTGCGCAAGGACAACACCCAGAGTGTGATCTTCGGCATCAGCCACACCGCCCGGGTCATCACCTCGGCGGCGCTGATCATGATCTCGGTGTTCCTCGGCTTCGTCGCCAACCCCGACCCGATGCTCAAGATGATGGGCCTCGGGCTCGCGACGGCGATCTTCGTCGATGCCACCATCGTTCGTGTGGTACTGGTGCCCGCGTCGATGAAGCTGATGGGCGACGCCAACTGGTGGTTCCCGCGCTGGCTCGACTGGTTGCCCCGCCTCGACATCGAGGGCGAGGCCGGACTCCCGCCACGGCAGTACGAGCAGGCCATGCCGGTCGGCGACAGCACTGAAGATCCCGACGTCGATCCCGACGCGGAGCTCGCGAAGGTCTGACCCCCGGGACACGGCCCCGCGTCCCACCCCGCTGCTGAGGCAGACTGATCGGTACGGTCGGTCGGGACAGGGGAGGCCACATGACTACGTTCGGTTTGACGATTCCGCAGCGCGGCGCGTTCATCGGTCTGGGGACCATGGGCGAACTGCTGGAGTACGGCCCGCTCGCCGAAGAGACCGGTCTCTTCGACTCGGTCTGGGTGGGCGACAGCATCACCGCCAAGCCGCGACCGGAAGCCATCACGCTGCTCGGCGCTCTTGCCGGATCCACCGACACCCTCAAGCTGGCCGTCGGGTGCATGGCGAGCTTCCCGATCCGCGATCCCGCTGTGTTCGCCTACCAGTGGGCGACCCTCGACATGGTGTCCAACGGTCGGGCACTGCTCGCCGCATGCACCGGCATCGTGGCCGCAGACGGCGCGTCGAGGAAGGAAGGCAGCCACTTCGGTGGCATCCCCGACGTCGAACGGCCCAAGCGGATGGAAGAGACAATCGAGCTCTGCCGCCTGCTGTGGACCGGCGAGGAGGTTTCGTTCGAGGGCACCTATCACCAGTACGAGAGTCTTCGGATCCAGCCGGCGACCGTGCAGGATCCATGCCCGATCTGGATCGCCGCCAACCCGGCTCCGGGCAAGTACTGGGACCGCTCGATGCGCCGAGTGGCCCGACTCGCGGACGGAGTGCAGACCTGTGCGCTCGCCCCGGGGTACGTCGCCCTCCTCGCGAGCTCGGTGCGCCCACTGCTCGCCGAGTTCGGGAAGGACGAGGAAGCCTTCCCGATCAGCGCTTATCACAACGTCAACATCGGCGATGACATCGCGGCGTGCCGCGAGGAGTCACAACGGTTCCTCGACGCGTACTACGGCCCGACCTTCACTCCCGAGCAGGTCGAGAGCTGGGTCTCAGCTGGGACACCCGACCAGGTGATCACCCACCTTCAGGACATCATCGATCAGGGGGCTACCCACATCACGATTCGGCTGACCTCGTTCGACCAGGAGACCCAGTTCAAGCGGCTGACCAGCGAGATCCTGCCCGCGTTGGTCTGAAGGAGCTGCCGTGCCACTCGTGATCGACGCACAGGTCCACGCCTACGAGCGCGACCACCCCGAGCGACCGTGGACAAACGTGCTGCACGGTCCCCCGGAGGTCACCGGCGACCAGATGGTCGCGGCGATGGACGAGGTCGGCGTCGACGCAGCGATCCTCGTGTCGCCGTGGACGATGTACCGCTTCGACGCGAGCTATGCGGTCGACGTCCAGTCCGCGCACCCCACCCGGTTCGCACTGGTGAAGCCGATCGACGGTCGCGCCGGCGACATCGACGCCACGATCGGCGCATGGTCCGAGCAGCCCGGCGCCGTCGGAGTGCGGATCATGATGGTTCCCGCGGTGCCGTCGGATCCCGACGACCCCGGCCTCAACCAGATCGTCACCTCAGCCGGCCGCCATGGGCTCGCTCTCAACCTGCTCTGCTGGCAGCGCCTCGACCAGGCCGGCGAGCTAGCCCGCCGCCATCCGGGCACCCAGATCGTCATCGACCACCTCGGCCTACAGCAGCCCTTCGAACCGCCACCGCTCGACCACCCCTGGGACGCTCTCGACGACGTGCTCGGGCTGGCCGCACTCGACAACGTGGCGATCAAGGTGACGGGCGCATGCACCCTGTCGCGCGAGGCATACCCGTATCCCGACATCTGGGCGCCGGTCCGGCGGGTGGTCGACGCGTTCGGAGTCGACCGATGCATGTGGGGAACCGACTGGACCCGAGCGGTCGAGCTCCTGACGTACCGGCAGGGCGTCGATTCGTTTCTGGAGGCGGACGCCTTCAACTCCTCCGAGCGCGAGGCGCTGATGGGCGGAACACTTCAGGCGATTTACCACTGGACGCCGGGCGTCGACTGAGGCGACGCGACGGACACGAGGCTCCACACGCTGAGGTTGTGGGCGGCGTGCAGCACGAGGCCCGCCCACCATGCGTAGCGAACCCGGGCGATGGTGAACATGAGACCGAGCCAGATCTGCGGCGCCACGACGATCGGGGCCGCCAGAACGGCGACGATCGACCAGTCGACATCGAAGTTCACGAGGTGGACGAGTCCGAACCAGAGCGCGAACCCCCACACCGGCCACCGAGGGTTGGCCGCCCACCAGTCGACCGCCCGCTGACGCGTCACGGGGTTCGCGAACGCGACGAGTGCACCGATTCCGCCCGCTGCGAAGAGCGTCGCCGCGGCGAAGCTGGACTCTGCGATCAGCAGCGACGCACCGATTCCGGACAGAGCGAGCAACGGGAGCCGCAGCCGTCCTGTCAGCGCGATTCGGTAGACGATCTCTTCCAGCACCGGGGCCACCACGGCGACGAAGATGAGCTGCTCTGCGGCGCTGAACCG
>CAYUBX010000424.1:0-3937 GCA_964443165.1 uncultured Acidimicrobiales bacterium | reverse complement strand
CCCGTCCAAGCGGTCCACAACGACTTCGCAGAGGGCTACGGCGAGGCGATCATCCGAACAGTCGCCAGCGGCGGCACACCGCACACCCAGACCTTCGGTCTCACGACGCCGATGATCGACGCAGGGATCACTGAGGACGAGCTCCGTCGCAGCCGGATGCTCGTCATCAACACGTGGCGTTCGGTGATCGCCGATCCCGTCGAGAAGTACCCAATCGCGCTGGTCGACCGCCGCACGGTCGACCGCAGCCGGCTGCAGACAGCGCTGATCGGCAGCGAGCCCAGCGGGCAACCCCGCGGTGGCATCGACGTCCTCAACGCCGAGCACGACTCCGACCACCGGTGGTACTACTACCCGCGCCTCAGGTCCGACGAGGTCGTCGTGTGGAAGGGGTTCGACTCCGCCGAGGTTCCGGCCAGGCCCAACATGCACTCGGCGTTCGACGACCCGCGCACCCCGCCCGATGCGCCCCAGCGGATGAGCATCGAAGTTCGGGTGCTCTGCCTGCTCTGATCTAGATCACACAGCCGTAGTGGGCAGAGCTCACGTGTCGCGCGAATCGCCCGAGGACCGAGGCCTGCGGGAGATCCACGGCGACCTCACGCGGCGAGACCGACTGCATACGACGGTCGAGTTCGCCATCCTCGAGAACGACGTCGAGGGTGCGCTGAACCGGGTCGATCACGATCGTGTCGCCGTCGCGAACCGCGGCGAGCGGACCCCCGTCGGCGGCTTCGGGGCAGATGTGACCGATCAGGATGCCGTGGGAAACGCCGGAGAAGCGGCCATCCGTGATCAGCGCGACGTCCTTGCCGAGACCGCGCCCCTGCAGTTCGACAGTGAGCGCCACCATCTCCGGCATTCCCGGACCGCCCTTCGGACCCACGTTGCGCACCACCACCACGTCTCCGGGGACGATGTCACCCGACTGGATCGCTGCCATCGCATCCGGCTCGGAGTCGAAGGGTCGGGCTCTCCCGCGGAACTCGCCCGCATCCAGCGTCTTGCCGCTCAGCTTCAGGACGCAGCTCTCAGGCGCCAGGTTGCCGCTGAGGACCGAGATGTGGTTGTTGGGCGCCGCGATCGGGTCGCTGACCGGGTGGACCAGGTCCTGGTCGCCGAGCTCGGCCAGCGAGGGCACCTCCGCCAGGTTCTCGGCAACGGTCCGGCCAGTGACCGTCATCGCGTCTCCGTGGAGGAAGCCGTTGTCCAGAAGCTCCTTCATGACCACGGGTACTCCACCCAACTCGTGGAGGGCGACCATGGAGTACGGCCCATGCGGCTGCAGGTTCGCGATGAGCGGAACCCTCTCCCCCACCGCCTGGATGTGGTCGATGGTGAGCGGTATCTCGGCGTTGTACGCCAGGGCGAGCAGGTGCAGATACATGTTGGTCGAGCCGCCCATCGCGTACGCCACGGTGATGGCGTTCTCGAAGCCCTTCATGTTCATGATGTCGCGGGGACGAATGTCGGCGTCGAGGAGACGGTAGAGAGCCGTCGCGGTGGCGCTGACCTGGGCTTTCACATCATCGTGAATGTCGCTCGCGGCGTCGTAATCCGCCGGGTGGGAGGCACCGCGGGGCAGCATCATGCCCATCGCCTCGGTGATGGTGCTCATGGTGTTCGCGGTGAACATGGCCCCACACGTGCCGCTGCCCGGCATCACGTTTCGCTCCACCTCGGCGAACTCCTCCTGGGTGATCCGTTGCGCTCGCAGCGCAGCGCGCGCCTCGGCCCAGTCGAGCACCGTGAGGTTGTTGCCCTTGGATGCCCACGGCTCGAACGACACGCAGCCCGGCGAGCTCGTCCCCGGGTAGATCACGAGACCGACGTCGTTGGTCCTGACCAACGGCATCATCGCGGCGGCCCCGGTCTTGTCACAGCCCGAGATCACGATCATCGCGTCCCCGTGGTGGGCCCGATGACCGGTCTCGAAGCAGTCCGCCATCAAATCGCGGGACGGGAGGCTGTAGCCGGCGTTCGGGGAGCCCTGCGTTAGCGCGTCGGACACGGCGGGTGCACCGACGACGAGACCCTGTCCGCCCTCCGCCTCGACAGCGGCGGTCAACAGGTCGGCGATGCGCTCGACCCGGTTGTTGCACCGATGGGCGTTGGTGGCGGCACCGGCGACGGTGACGACCACATTGCGCGTCCGCATCTCCTCGGGATCGAATCCCGCCGCCCGCACCTCAAGTGATGCCCTCTTCCAGTGACTGTTCGACGGTTCGACCATCCACTCACCCTGTCACAGCGGGCGCGACGCACGTCGGGCGGGGCTACGGTGCTGCCGTGAAGCGGGCGGACAAGGCGGACCGGATCGGCGAGATCCTCGACGACCTCTATCCCGAGACTCCGATCCCGCTGGACCACACCGATCCGTACACGCTTCTGGTCGCCGTCGCGCTGTCGGCCCAGACGACGGACAAGAAGGTCAACCAGGTCACACCCGGCCTGTTCGCCGTCGCCTCGACCCCCGAGGAGATGGCAGCACTGCACCCGGACCAGATCTTGGAGCTGATCCGCGAGATCGGCCTCGCTCCCACCAAGGCCCGCAACCTGTCCGCCGCCGCTCACCTCATCGTCGAGGCGGGCGGTGAGATCCGAGCCGACTGGGAGTTTCTGGAGTCCCTGCCCGGTGTCGGCCACAAGACGGCGAGCGTCGTCATGTCGCAGGCCTTCGGGGTGCCCGCGGTCCCGGTCGACACGCACATCCATCGCCTGGCCGCGCGGTGGGGGCTGTCCAACGGAACCACCGTCGAACGGACCGAGCGCGACCTCAAGGCGGTGTTTCCCGAGGATCGATGGAACGACCGACACCTGCAGATCATCTTCTTCGGGCGCGAGTACTGCCCCGCCAGAGGCCACGACCTCCTCGACTGCGAGATCTGCAGTTGGGCCGCCACGAAGAAGCGGATCCGCGAGGAAGCCACCCGGTGAACCCCGACAGCCCCTGAGGCTCCGATGACCATCGGCGGCGCCCGGGTCACGCAGGAGTCAGATTCGGGAGGCGTAGAACGGCGACTCGGAGGGCCCGCTCTCGTCGATCCACGACGACGAGGCCGATCCGCCCCTCGACCTCGAACTCCACGGGCACCACGAAGTCGGCCGACATGAATGGGCCCCCGGCCCAGATCGTCCGGTCATTCCGATATGCCGGCTGCGATCGCCGCCTATGCCCGGTGTCCCCGAAGATCGTTGTTGGGCGTGTGGTCGCCCGCGAGCCACCGCGCCAACTCCGAGTGTGCGTCGGCCCGCCGCAGCTCGTTGATCGACTCCACATCGCCTGGGTCGACGGTGAACTCGACGGTCGAACCGTCGGGATCAGACACGTACAGCGAGCGGCAGTAGCCGTGGTTGACCGTCCGGTGCGGCACACCCGCCGCATCGAGGCGCGCCGCGATCCCCGCCTGCGCTTCCTCGGTTGCCGCGACAGCGATGTGGTTCAGGCTCGACGGGTCGTTGTTCATGAGTTCGGCCACATCGGTGGGGTCTGCGAACTGGAAGAACGCCAACGCCGAGCCATCATCGAGCGCGAAGAACGTGTGGCAGTAGGTGCGCTCACGACCCCGCACGTGTTCCACCTCGCACCACGTGGCGACGAGCGGAAGACCGATGAGGTCTTCGTAGAAATGGCGCGTGGCCTCCTGATCCGCCACCACGATCGCGTGATGGTGAAGCCGCAGCGCTGGAGAATTCTCGACCGTCGACACGGGTATCCCCTCGGTAAGTTCGCCGGAGAGTCCATTGTGGCCTGACACCGCTGGGTCCGGGCGCCTGATTCGGAGAGCGTCGGCCACACCAGACTCCCGGAAGAGATGCCGGGCAACGAGCAGCTGTTCGGCCCAGAGGTCGTGGGGGTTTGGAGCCCCTGCGCCGGTCTCATCTGTTCCTCGACCCTTGTTGCGAACTCGTCGAGGTCAGCACGGTCTGACGGGTG
>CAYUBX010000423.1:0-3949 GCA_964443165.1 uncultured Acidimicrobiales bacterium | reverse complement strand
GATCGTCCGTGCCGGAGCCGGCGTCGACACCATCGACGTCGATGCTGCCTCCGAGCGCGGCGTGTACGTGTGCAACGTTCCCGGCCAGAACGCGATCGCGGTGGCCGAGCTCACCCTGGGGCTTCTGCTCGCGATCGACCGCAAGATCGCAGACGGTGTCGCCGACCTTCGAGCCGGACGCTGGCACAAGGCGCACTACAGCAAGGCCTCGGGCCTATACGGACGACGTATGGCGATCCTGGGGCTCGGCGACATCGGACTCGCCGTTGGAGAACGGGCATCAGCGTTCGGCATCGATGTGGTCGCGCTCCGCAAACCGGGCCGCAGCAGCGAAGTGCTCAGCCGCGTTCGGGCCGCCGGAATCCGATTCGTGGACACCCGGGAAGAGTTGCTCACCGGCTCGGACATCGTGACCATCCACGTGCCGTCCACGCCCGAGACCGCCGGGCTGGTGGACGAGTCGTTCCTCGCCCTCCTGCCGGACGGTGCGATCGTTCTCAACACCGCCCGTGGCGACGTCGTCGACGAGGTGGCGCTCCTTCGCGCCCTCGATGAGCGCGGTTTCCGAGCTGGGCTCGACGTGTACTCGGCGGAGCCCTCCGGAGGGCAGGCCGAGTGGAGTTCCCGTCTCGCATCGCATCCCAACGTGACCGGCAGCCATCACATCGGGGCGTCAACGACCCAGGCGCAGGAGGCCGTCGCGGACGGTGTCGTGGCGGTGATCGAGTCCTACGCCGCCGGTGAAGTCGTGAACTGCATCAACCTCGTTCGGCGGCCGCTCGGCGAATGCTCGATCGTGATTCGTCATCGCGACCAGGTGGGCGTGTTGGCCTCCGTTCTCACGTGTCTGCGGGAGGGCGGAATCAACGTTCAGCAGATGCAGAACCAGATCTTCGACGGCTCGGGCCCGACTGCCGCGGTGGCGACGATCCGGACCTCGGCCGAGCCGCCGGCCGCCGTGCTCGGCCAGCTCCAGGCCATCGAAGCCGTGTACCACGTGCGCCTGCAGGGGAGCTGAGGTGGCGAGAATCCGGCCGTTCGCGGGACAGCTGGTCACCGAGGACTACGCCGCGGGCGTGGCGACCCCCGCTCACGACGCGATGACCGGCCAGCAGCGGCGCTTGCACGTGGAGGCCCACGAGCACACTTATCTTCGCGTCGAGCGTACGGTCGGCGATGGAGTCACCGACACCCCCGACGCCGACCTCGTGCTTCGCGAAGGTCGCGCCGCCCTCGACGAGCTCCTCGCCCTGGGCGCCTTCGCCCCCACCGGCCCCGCGCTCTACCTGTATCGGCTGGAGGCCGCGGGACACGGTCAGACCGGCGTCGTCGCCGAGCTCGATGCGCAGGACGTCGTGGCCGGTCGCGTGAAGCCTCACGAAGCGGTGTCCGCCGACAAGGCCCGCCATCTCGCCGCGCATTTCGACGTGGTGGGGGCTCAGTCCAGTCCGATCTTGCTCGGCGTGCGGGACCGCGCCGGTCTGGACTCCGTGATCGCCGACCTCACGGCAGGCCCGCCCGACCTGGTCGTCGATGCTGGCGACGGGGTCCGCCAGTCGGTGTGGACGGTCACCGACGATGCCTCGATCATCCGCCTGGTCACCGCGGTCGCCGACGAGGACCTCTACGTCATCGACGGCCACCACCGCGTCGTGGCCACAGCCCTTCATTCCGAGGTCCACGCCGACGAGCCCGCGCAGTGGACACTCTCCGTGATCTACCCGACCTCCGAGCTGCGGGTGTACGAGTACAACCGGGTCGTGTCGACCCTTGGCGATCGCTCGCCGGCGGACATCCTCGAGGCGCTCGCCGCGATGGGGAGGCTGTCCGAATGCGAGGGCGATCCTCGCCCACAGCACTCAGGCCAGATCAGCCTGCACCTGGACGGGCGCTGGTGGCAGCTCGAGCTTCCCGACGTGTGCGACGACGATGTCGTCGGGCGGCTCGATCCCACCCGCCTCGAAGAAGAGGTCCTCCCCAGAGCGTTCGGCATCCCGGCCGACGACCCGTTGGGTCACGTGGCACACGTCGGTCCCAACACGAGCATTGCCGAACTCGCCACGAAGTCGTCACGCCTCGGTGGGTGTGCAGTGGTCCTGCATCCGCTCGCGATCGACGACATCCTCGAGGTCGCGGACGCCGGCCGCTTCCTTCCCCGCAAGTCCACCTACTTCGCGCCCAAGGCCCGCTCGGGCATCTTCCTCCGCCGGGAGTGAAGTTGAGTCACTTCGGTGTCAGGCACCGAAGTGACTCCGAAGTGACTCAACCCTTCTCGGGCTCGACCCACGGAACGGGGTTGGTGCCCTCGCCATACTGCGGATCGGCGTCAGAGGGATCGCCGTCTGGCAGCCGGTTCACGCCGACGAAGCGGTCGGCGAGCATGTTGTAAAAGCGGTGGAGCGGCTCTTCGAACCGAGGCGACAGGCGTCCGCCCCCGAAGCGGCCCGCGGAGATGCCCCGTTGGGCCCGCTCACAGATATCGATGTCCTCGTTGTTGACGTCCACCCAGAACTGGCGCAGCTCGGCGAAGGCCTGTGGATCGGGCTCGTGGGGCACGGACCAGGTGATCCGTTCGCGCGTCCGGCCGGAGCCCAACGGTTCGAGCAGGAAGGTGCAGGCGTGGTTGGGGAGCAGCGAGATCATCACGTTGGGGAACAGGGCCACATGCCGCCCGCTCACCGCGTCCGAATCCGACAGGCCCGGTGCTGGCGGAAGAGCAGTCCACTCGTCGCGCTCGTCGCCGGAGACCGGCGTGGTGGTCTGACCGCAGTACCGCCCGGGCCCCTGGAACCGGTAGTGGTCTCTCACCCGGCTCACCTTGGCGAGCTCCGGATGCACCCACGTGAGGTGGTAGTACTCCTGGAAGTTCTCGGTGAGCAACTTCCAATCAGCGGCGACCTCGTAGGTCGCGCTCTCCACGACGCTGAATCGCTCGATGCCGTAGCCCTGGAATCGCTGGCCGAGGTCGCCGAACCACTCAGCCACCGGTTCGACATCGTCGGCCAGGCTCACCCAGACGACCCCGGCGAACGTCTCTGCGCGGACCTTCCGGAGCCCGAAATCGACGGGATCGAACTCCGATACCGGGACCTCGTCGAACAGGGGGGTCGACACCAGGCTGCCGTCCAGGTCGTATGACCACCGGTGATACGGGCACCTGATCACCCGGCCCACCACCTCGTCCTCCGCAACCAACTCGGTGCCTCGATGCGCGCACGCGTTGAAGAAGGCGCGAATGTCACCGTCCGCGTGACGGGTGATGAGCACCGACACGCCGCCCACCCGCCGGACGAGGACGCGACCGGCCTGGTCGAGGTCGCCGCTCATTGCGGCACCCACCCAACCGCCGGCGAAGATCGCGGACCGCTCAGCCTCGTGGTAGTCGTCGTCGCTGTACGCAGACGGAGGCAGCGTCGCCGATTCCGCGACCGGTCGACGGATCGACTCCCAGGTCTCGGCGGCGCACCAGTCCATGGGCGCAGACTAGGGCCGCAGGTGCAGCGGGCTACCCTCCGAGTGGTGACAAAAGCTCGGTTCCACCTCCACCCGGCTCATCACGTCGGGCCCGTCGACCCACGGATCTTCGGCGGATTCCTCGAGCACATGGGCCGGGCCGTGTACGAGGGTGTCTTCGACCCCGCGTCGGTTCACGCCGACGAGTGGGGGTGCCGAACCGATGTCCTGGCCGCCCTTCGCGAGCTCGACTTCACGGTGATGCGATATCCGGGCGGCAACTTCGTGTCCAACTACCACTGGCAGGATGGCGTGGGCCCTGTCGAATCACGGCCGACGCGCCGCGAACTCGCCTGGGGAACCGTCGAGCCGAACACGTTCGGCACCGATGAGTTCCTCGCGCTCGCCGCCCGGATGGGGTGGTCGCCGATGATCGCGGTGAACCTTGGAACCGGCACCCCGGAGGAAGCGGCCGACTGGGTCGAGTACTGCAACG
>CAYUBX010000422.1:0-3953 GCA_964443165.1 uncultured Acidimicrobiales bacterium | reverse complement strand
CCCCACGTCGTCATCGTCGGAGCCAACTCGGGCACGTTCCCACATCGGCTCGCCGAGCTCGAGGAAGAGCGTCGGGTCTTTCACGTGGCGCTCACCAGGTCCAGCCAGAGCACCACGATCATCTCCGATCTGGCACGACCATCGACCTTCGCCGCAGAGGTCGAAGGTCGCGCACCGGTTCGCGAGCCATCCCCTCCGCGTCGATCGACCCCCTCGGCACCGCCCTCGGATGGACTGCTCGACCAACTCAAGTCCTGGCGCCTCGAGTCGGCACGCGACGCCAGCGTTCCCGCGTATGTGATCTTCACCGATGCGACCCTCGAGGAGATCGTCACCCGACGGCCGTCCACCCAGCGAGAGCTCGCGCGGGTCAAAGGCATCGGCCCGAAGAAACTCGATCTCTACGCCGAAGAGATCCTCGACATGGTGGCGAGCGTGGGCACCTCGTGAGGTGCAACTGGTCCGAGTCCTGCTGATCGGCATGCTCGTCGCCGCATGCACGGGGAGCGCGGCATCGGTGTACGAAGCGCCGCCCATACCGACCCGCTGGCTGTCGACGTGCTCGGGTCGTGGAATCTGGGCAACGGCACAGCGCTGTGGCTCAGCAACTTCGTCATCACCGAGGTGGCGGGCGAGGACGGCACGGCCGCGGTTGCCGAGAAACTTTTCCTCGCAGCTCTCGACCGGACCGCCGCTGTCGGGTTGGACGGCGGGCTGCTCGTGGTCTCGAGGCAAGGAGCCGAGCTCCGATTCGTCTCCGCGGGCGTCAACTCCACGGAATGACCTGGTGAGTCAGGATCCTACGACGCGTCGCGTTCGGCGCTCGCTGAACCAGATCGCGGCCACCAGCATTCCAAGAATGACGACAAGTGAGACGTAGGTGTCGAGGTGGTACCAGTGGCTGAAGGTCATCTTGACGCCCACGAAGATCAGGATCCCGCCGAGCGCGTGTGACAGGTAGTGGAACCGCTCGCGCGCGTTGGCCAGCAGGAAGTACATGGCCCGCAAACCGAGGATCGCGAAGGCGTTGGATGCGAACACGATGTAGGGCTCGCTGCTGACGGCGAGGATCGCCGGCACCGAATCGACGGCGAAGATGACGTCGGTGACCTCGACCACGACCAGGGCGGCCAGAAGCGGCGTCGCGGTGCGGACGCCGTCGATCATCGTCGTGAATCGGTGACCGTCGTATGTCTCGGTGACGGGCATGAAGCGCCGGAGCAGGCCGAGACCGCGCGCCGAGGACTCCTCGTTCTCGCCTTCGCGGTGCCGGATGATCTTGAGACCGCTGTAGACGAGAAACCCGCCGAAGATCACGAGCACCCAGAAGAACCGGCCGATCAGCGCCGACCCGACGAAGATGAAGAGGGCGCGGAGGGCGAGGGCGCCGAAGATTCCCCAGAAGAGCACCCGGTGCTGGTACCGCAATGGGATCGCCATCGTCGAGAAGATGATCGCCCAGACAAAGACGTTGTCCACCGACAGCGACTTCTCGATCAGGTAGCCCGAGATGTACTCGCCGAACGCGTCTCCGCCGTAGACCACTGCGACGCCGACTCCGAAGAGGAGTCCGCACACGACCCACACCGTGGACTCGACGAGCGCCTCTCGCGTGCTGGGCGCGTGGTTGTCGCGGTGACGCACGAGATCGACAATCAGCAGCGCGGCGACCAGGCCGATGAGAACCGCCCACGCGAGTGCCGACACGTCGAAATCCACGAAGTTGTCCCGCGACGACGCGGCCCGCCCAATCACCGGGGCGAACCTACCGTGTCTCCGCTGACACGCTCGCGCGACCCACACGCCCGAACGCCTCGGCGGGAGAAGCTGGGCGTGCCGTGGCAGTCCGCAGAGGAGTGAGGCCCGCCAGAACCGAACGACGATTGCGGCAAGTGACTGTCCCAGCGCGCTCGTAGGATCACTGGCGTGATGGAGGTGAGGGCCACGGCCTACGGCACGGTCGCGTTGGCGACGTTGCGCGACGTGATCGCGGACGCCAAGGGGGGCGATCCTCTGGTGCCGACGACCATCCTCGTCCCCACCAACTATGTCGGGGTGTCCACCCGCCGGCGGCTCGCCGCCGGGGATCTGGGAGCCGTGACTCCGGCGGGTCGGGGCATCGCGGGTGTGGAGCTGCTCACGGTCTATCGGTTGGCCGAGCTTCTCGGCGCCGCGTCGCTGGCCGGTGCGGGCCGTCGCCCGGTGTCGACTCCCGTCGTCGCGGCCGCAATTCGCCAGGTGCTGGCCGTGGAGGCCGGCATCTTCGCTCCGGTCGCCGAGCATCCAGCGACGGAGCGCTCGCTGGTGCGTGTCCACCGTGAGCTCCGTGACCTCGGCGACGAGGAGCTGGCGACCCTCGCGGGAGCAGGCCAGCGTGCCGCGGAGGTCGTCCGGGTGCATCGATCGGTGGAGGACCTCCTGACCGCCAGCTGGTACGACGAGTTCGACCTGCTGGCGGCGGCGACAGCCACGGTCGAGGATCGGCGGGAGGTCGCCGAGCGATTGGGAGCCGTCGTGCTGTACCTGCCTCAGCAGGTCGGACATCACGCAGCGGCGCTGCTGCAGTCGATCTCGGCCACGACGAGGGTCACGGCCATCCTGGGATTCACCGGGGTCGAACGCACAGATGCGCTCGCACTCCACACCGCTCAGCGGCTCGGAGCCCACCCTCCGCGGCCACAGGTCGAGCCCCCTCATGCGGACCACGTGATCAGCGTGAGTGATGCCGACGACGAGGTTCGCACCGTGATCAGGAGCGTGGTGGCCGCCCTCGACGAGGGCGTTCCGCTCGAACGAATCGCGGTTCTCTACGGCGCGCCCGATCCCTACGCACGGCTGCTCGACGAGCATCTCGCAGCCGCCGGCCTCGAGAGGTACGGCGACGCGGTCCGCACGACCGCCGAGTCGGTCGTCGGTCGCACCGCACTGTCGTTTTTGGCCCTGCCAGACCACGACTTTCGGCGACTCGACGTCTTCGAGGTTCTCGCCAACAGCCCGATCCGGCGCTCCGCCGGCGACCCGGCGCTCGTTCCCGTTGCGGCGTGGGAGCGGGTGGCGCGCGCTGCCGGCGTGATCGGAGGCATCGACGAATGGCGCAGACGCCTCGGGCAGTTCGCAGAGGACTGTGCGCTCGATGCCGATCGACTCGCTCGCCTCGAACCGGATTCCCCGCGCCGAGCAGCTCTTCTCCGCGACGGAGCGAACGCCGGCGATCTCCTCGACTTCGTGGAGGAACTGAGCCGCACCCTCCTCGACGGTTCGGCCGCTCCGGAGTGGAGGAGCTGGAGCGCGTGGCTCCGTGATCTCCTGGATCGATACCTGGGCGAGCCGGACGAGACATGGCCCGACGTCGAGCACCTCGCACACGAACAGCTGCAACGTGCGCTCGACCGACTCGGCGGTCTCGACGAGATCGAGCCGGGCACCACCCTCACCGTCTTCCGTCGGACCCTCGAGCTCGAACTCGATAGCGGACTCGGTCGGGTCGGGTCGCTCGGCGACGGGATCTTCGTCGGCCGCGTGGGGCAGGCGCTCGGGCTCGACCTCGATCGTCTCTTCGTCGTCGGAATGGCCGAAGGAACCCTCCCGGCTCGTCGACGCGACGACAGCCTCCTTCCGGACCACGAACGGGCGCTGGTCGGCGACGCGCTGCAGATGCGGAGCGCCGAGAGCCTCGACGAGCATCGGCAGTACCTCGCAGCGCTCGCCGCGACCGGAGGAGAACGGACCTTGCTGTTTCCGCGGGGCGACCTCCGCCGAAGCAGTGAGCGCGTGCCCTCGCGCTGGCTTCTCGACACGGCCACCGCGCTGGCCGGGCGTCGCCATGACAGCGAGAGCTTCGCAGCTGTGGTGCGCGATCCCGACTGCGGGTGGGCGACCGAGAGTCCCTCGTTCGTCGCGAGCCTGCGGCGCTGCACCTTCCCGCCCAGCCGCCAGGAGTACGACCTCGTCAG
>CAYUBX010000421.1:0-3973 GCA_964443165.1 uncultured Acidimicrobiales bacterium | reverse complement strand
CGGTACGGACCAGACCAGGGCGAACTCCACGTCGCCAAGCGGATCGAGGACGACGCGCAGTTGTCCTTCCGCCTCGACGGTGACTGGACGCCGCCATGGGAGCAGTGACGATGGACCTCCACCAGCTCGTCGACCTCGAGCGCTATCCGCTGAACCGTCCCGACGACCCGGCGTATCGAGCGGTCGTCGAGAAGGCACAGGTCGGTCTGCGCTCCGATGGGTGCGCCGTCGTCAAGCAGCTGGTGCACCCGGGAGCGGTCGACGCCCTCAACGACGAGATCGTCTCGCGGAAGCACACCACCCACTTCAGCACCCAGACGATCAACCCCTACTTCCACTTCCACCACAATCCCGACTATCCCGAGCGGCACCCGATGAACACCTTCATCGAACGGTCGAGCGGGTTCATTCCGGGCGACTCCTGGGATCCGTCCGGACCGATGAACGCCCTGTTCCGCGCGCCCCAACTCGCCCGATTCGTGGCGGAGTGCCTCGAGATCCCCGAGCTCCATTGCTACGCCGATCCCCTGGCAGGGCTGACGGCCAACATCTTGGATCCGGGGCAGCTCTTCACGTGGCACTTCGACACCAACGACTTCGCCGTCACCGTGCTGGTGGACGAGGCGGACGAGGGCGGGCTGTTCGAGTACGTCCCCAACATCCGTTCGGGAGAGGACGAGGGGTTCGACCGTATCCAGGCGGTGCTCGAGGGCGACCGCGACGACGTCGTCACGCTCGACCTGCGTCCTGGCGACATGCAGATCTTCCGAGGCCGCTACTCGCTGCACCAGGTAACGCGGGTGCCGCAGGGCAGCAGCCCCCGCCACGCAGCGATCTTCGCCTACACGGCCGAGGCCGGGGTGATCGGCCGGGTCGAACGAACCCAGCAGCTCTTCGGACGAGTGCTCCAGGAGCACCTCGACGCAGAAGAGGAGCGCGTCCGCAGCGACGCCCTCATCGACTGAGCCGCCGTCCTGAGTTGAGTCACTTCGGTGTCTGACACCGATGTGACTCAACTTGCCGGGCAGCGGGCACACGTAGGGTGAGCGGCGTGGCGAAGCCAACCAACGTCTGCGTCGTTCTGCTCGACTCGCTCAACCGCCACATGCTCGGCAGCTACGGCGGCGACGAGTTCGAGACGCCCCACCTCGACAGTTTCGCGACCCGCGCCACCCGCTTCACCAACCACGTGACCGGATCGCTGCCGTGCATGCCAGCTCGCCACGACATCCTCTGCGGCGCACTCGACTTCCTCTGGAAGCCATGGGGTTCGATCGAGATCTGGGAGGAGCCGATCACGCGGGTGCTATCCGGCGAGGGCGTGACCACGTTCCTCGCCACCGACCATCCCCATCTGTTCGAGTCGGGCGGCGAGAACTACCACGTCGACTTCTCGGGCTGGGAGTACGTCCGCGGGCACGAGGGTGATCTGTGGCGAACCCACCCCGACCCGTCGTGGGTGGGGACGCCTGCGATGCCGGCCCGGTCGGGAGGATGGTTCTTCAGCCAGCAGTACGGCCTCGACCGGCTCGAACGCGGCTACGACCGATCACGCACCTGGTTTCGGGACGAGGTCGACTACCCGGGCCCGCGGACGATGACCGAAGCCGCCCGTTTCCTGCGCGACGCGACACCGCACCACGAGCGGTGGTTCGTGTTCGTCGACGAGTTCGACCCCCACGAGCCCTTCGACACGCCCGAACCGTGGGCCTCGCGGTACCAGGACGGCCCGTGGGACGACGAGTGGATCATCTGGCCTCCCTATGCGCACGGTGTGGTGACCAACGGCACCATGACCGAGGCAGAGGGGCACCACGTCCGGGCCAACTACGGCAGCAAGCTATCGATGATCGACCACTGGTTCGGCCGGATTCTGGACGCGTTCGACCAGCGCGACCTCTGGGACGACACCGCTCTCATCGTGTGCACCGACCACGGCCACTACCTCGGCGAGGAACGCGACGGCCGTGACGTCTGGGGCAAGCCCAACGTGCCTCACTACGAGCCACTCGGCCACACACCGCTGCTGATTCACTGGCCGGGGGTCGACGGGGGTGGAACGTGCGATGCCCTCACGACCAACGTCGACCTGTTCGCCACCATCGCCGATGCATTCGACGCCGAGGTGCGGCAGACCACCCACGGACGATCGCTCGTTCCGCTGCTCGAAGGCAGCGCAGAGTCGATCCGGGGGTGGGCGATCGGAGGCGTGTGGGGCCGGTGGGTGCAGGTCACCGACGGACGGCGGAAGTACGCGCGCGGCACGATCGATGGCAACCGGCCGCTGTCGATGTGGTCCAACCGATGGTCGACGATGCCCACCCACGTGTCGGGCTTCGAGGGGTTGCCGTTGCCGGATCGGCGCGCGTGGCTCGACACCATGCCGGGCAGCGAGATTCCGGTGATCCGCCAGCCCTACGACGTCGACGACCAACTGCCGTTCTGGGGCGCAGGGCGCGCCCAACAGGAGGCCCACTTCCTGTTCGATCTCGACGTCGATCCGGACGAACAGGAGAACAGGGCGACCCGCGGCGAGTCGGCCGAAGCGGAGATGCTCGACCTGCTCCAGACCGCCCTCCGCGAGATCGACGCCCCCGACGAACAGTTCGCTCGTCTCGGCCTCACCTGATCCTGAAGTTGAGTCACATCGGTGTCAGGCACCGATGTGACTCAACTTTCGGTGATCGGCAGGTGGGGGTCACCGGCGCGGCGGACCCCCGTTGCGGCGACCACCACCAAGCCCAGGCTGACCGCCATCAACACGGCGTGGACGAGCTTGAACGCCGCGTCGTGGCTCGAGTCGAGCATGATGCCGGTTCCGCGCACCAACCAGTAGACGACGGTCCACGCAGCGAGAACGCCGAGGCTGAGCGCGCCCGGCCGACCACGCCAGAGCCACAGCAACGTCAACAGGCCCAGCACGAGGAACACCGCCGCTGCGCCGACCCGCCACGCGACGCCGAACCCGTCGAGATCGTCGTCGCCCAGAACGTTGCGGATCCGTGAGATCCACAAGAAGAGTGTCCATCCCACCAGGGGCGCGATCCACCACCGGGCCACGACCCGCACGTGTTCGCCCACGTCAGGCGTTCTTGATGTCTGCAGCCGTCTGCAGACCGAGGTCGGCGATCGCCTTCTCGCGCATCTCGACCTTGCGCACCTTGCCGGTCACCGTCATCGGAAATTCGTTCACGAACGTGAAGTACCGCGGCACTTTGTGGCGAGCGATCTTGCCCTGGCAGTACTCGCGCAGGGCGTCCTCGGTGACCTCGGCGCCCGGTTCAAGCTGCACCCAGGCGTTGAGTTCCTCGCCGTACTTCTCGTCGGGCACACCGATCACCTGAACGTCGGCGACGCCGGGAGCGCTGTAGAGGAACTCCTCGATCTCGCGCGGATACAGGTTCTCGCCGCCGCGGATCACCATGTCCTTGATCCGCCCGATGATGTTGACGTACCCGTCGTCGTCCATCGTCGCGAGGTCGCCGGTGTGCATCCAGCCGTCTGCGTCGATCGCGTCGGCGGTCTTGTCCGGTTCTTCCCAGTACCCGAGCATCACCGAGTAGCCGCGGGTGCAGAACTCGCCACCCTCGCCGCGCTCGACCGTCTCGCCGGTGTCTGGATCGACGATCTTGATCTCGAGGTGCGGTTGCACCCGGCCGACGGTCGACACCCGCAACTCGATCGAGTCGTCGGCACCGGTCTGCGTCGACACCGGCGAGGTCTCGGTCATGCCGTAGGCGATGGTGACCTCGGTCATGTTCATCCTATCCACCACCTGCTTCATCACTTCGATGGGGCAGGGCGATCCGGCCATGATGCCGGTCCGCAGGGTGGAAAGGTCGAAGCCGTCAAAATCCGCATGGTCCAGGGCGGCAATGAACATGGTCGTCACGCCATAGAGAATGGTGCAGCCTTCTTCCTGAACCTCCCGCAGCACTACCGTCGGATCGAAGCCTTCGCCGGGATAAACCAT
>CAYUBX010000420.1:0-3996 GCA_964443165.1 uncultured Acidimicrobiales bacterium | reverse complement strand
CAAGCGACATCGCGCCGGAGGGCTCGCGGCCCACGGCGTGAGGCGGGACCTCCACTGCGCGCCAACTAGCCTCATCGCTCGTGAGGAAAGCGCGAGGTCTGGCTGCCGGAGCCCTGCTGACAGTCCTCGCGGCCTGCGGCGAGACCACGGTGGAGATCACCACGACGGTGCGCGGGGTGGACGAGGTGCAGGTCATGTCGGCCGACCAGGCAGCTGCTCTGCTCGACGGAGGCGGAACGGTCGGGGCCGCGACTCGGACCCGAACCGAGGCGGAACAACTCGAGGTCACCGAATCCGGGCGATCGTTCCAGACACGCCTGTCCACAGCTCTCACCACCTTCGGCAACTGCCTGGACGAGCGAGGCTTCCGCTTCATCGGCCTGCCTGGCCAAGGCAATCCCGATGCGGACGACCCGCAGTACATCGCCGCGCTGATCGCCTGCAACGCGGAGTCCAACATCTCGGGCGTGCTGCAGGAACAGAACGACCGTCAGCAGAGCCTCACCGCCGCACAGAAGCAGTCGCTCAACGAGAACGCGCGCGACCTTGTCGAATGCCTGCGCGATCGGGGGTGGGAGTTCGGAGAACTCCAGCCCAACCAGAACGGCATCCTCACGCCGAGCTCGTTCCCGCCAGACACTCAAACCCGCCAGGAAGAGTTCAGCCGCGATCTCGACGAATGCGGCTGGTTCGACCTCGACCTCGGCTGACCAGACACCAGAGGACATCTCGTGATCAAGAAGATCTTCGGAACGCTCGTGGTGCTCGCCATCATCGGAGGCGCGATCTACGCCATCGTCGTGCTCACCGAAGACGACGAGCCGGTCATCGATGAGCAGGTCATCGTGGTCGACGACGTGGAGCGCAGGACGTTGCAAGACATCGTCGTTCTCCGCGGGAACGTAGATCGCGACGACCGGTTCACCCTCTTCGGCGCTGGAGCCGGCCGGATCACGGCGATCAGCCTCGAGGAAGAGTCGGTGATCTCCGAGGGCGACATCATCATGGAGCTCGACGGCCGCCCGATGCTCGCGGTGAGCGGCAGGGTCCCCTACTGGAGGGTCCTCGACTCTCGCTCTCCCGACGGCCCAGACATCGAAATCCTGGAACGGTTCCTTCTCGACGAGGGCTACGACCCTGGCATCGTCGACCAGAACTTCACCGGTCGGACTCGGACCGCGCTTCGCGACTGGCAGGAGGCTCGGGGCTACCCGGACGATGGCGTCTTTCGACCCTCCGACCTCGCGGTCGCGGACTGGCCGGCCACCGTCGGGGCCGTCGAGCTTGAGGTCGGGCTGTTGGTCGCCGCCGGAGCGCCGCGCTTCGTGCTGGTCGTGGACGAACTGAGCATCTCGGTGTGGGTAGATCCCACCGACCGGAGCCGACTGGAGGTGGGCCTTCCGGCCACGATCGAGGTCCCCGCAACGGGTGAGACAGCGCCCGGTCGCATCATCGACCTGGCGGACACGGCGATCATCGAAGGCCAGAGCGGCGAGCGATACCGAGGCGAGGTCGATCTGCTCCGCGATCTCGACGCCGTGGCAGGGACCGCCGTGCGGATCGAGGTCGTTCTCGAGGAGGTCGTCGACTCGCTCGTGGTCCCCGTCGCTGCGGTCTCGCTGTCTGGAAACGGCCAGGAGGAGGTCCGGATCCTCACCCGCGACGGCACCCTCACACGCGTTCCCGTCACCACCGGTCTCACCGAAGGAGCACTGGTGGAGATCCTCGAGGGCCTCGAGGGCGACGAACAGGTCGTGGTGGAGGTTCGTGCCGGGTGAACGCTCCGCTGCTCGAACTCGAGGACGTGCACCGCACCTACGGCGGGGCCGTGCCCGTCCACGCCCTCGCAGAGGTCAGCCTCCGCATCCGAGCAGGCGAATTCGTCGCTCTCGTGGGCCCGTCGGGCAGCGGCAAGTCCACTCTTCTCGGCTTGCTCGGACTCCTCGATCGACCGACGTCCGGCACGATCCGGATCGAGGATCGCGACGTCAGCCGCGCCCGTGACGGTCGACGCACCCGCGAACGAGGCCGGTCGATCGGCTTCGTGTTCCAGCAATTTCATCTGATCCCCCACCTCACCGCGCTCGGCAACGTCGAGACAGCGCTGTTCTACCGCCGCCTCGGCCGCCGGCAGCGTCGCCGGCGGGCGCTGGAGGCGCTGTCCCAGGTTGGTTTGGCGGAACGCGCGACACACCGACCGGTCGAGCTGTCTGGCGGAGAGCAACAACGCGTCGCCATCGCCCGTGCCCTGGTCACCGACCCGAGAATCATCCTCGCTGACGAGCCCACCGGGGCCCTCGACACGGCCAACGCGGAGCTGCTCATGGAGCTCCTCCAGTCACTTCCCGACGAAAACCGTGCGGTCGTCATGGTGACCCACGACCTCGCGCTCGCCGACCGGGCTGATCGCCAGATCCGGCTGCGAGACGGGCACATCGTCGAGGACACGGGGCCTCCCCTCGAACTCGGGAGCCCGTCGTGAGGAGCAGAGGGTGAAGAGCACGGTCGAGCTCGTTCTTGCGGCGATCCGCGGCCTGTTCGCGCGCCCGATGCGAACCGCCCTGATCCTGCTCGGACCGATCATCGGGGTGGGAGCGATCGTGGCCGCGGTCGGGCTCACCGAAAGCGCGAAGGGTGACGTCAACGCGACGCTCGACGAGCTCGGCACCAACCTCGTGACCGTTCAGGCCTCCGCCGGCATCACCCAACCGGGTCAGCTCCCGCGGCTTCCCGAAGAGACCAAGGAGCGGATGCTCGCGGTTCCGCTCGTTGAGTCGGTCTCCGTCGTCACCGAACTCCCCGGCCACCGCGTGCTCCCCCACGCAGCAGCCGCCCAGGCGTTCGAGGTGCTCCCGATCTCCGTGCAGGCGGCCGACCGCGAGCTGCCATCGGTTCTGGAGGCCGAGATGACCTGGGGCCGCTGGCTGGATCCGTGGGACGAGCTCGAGGGCCACCGCACCGTCGTGCTGGGCGCCGAGGCCGCTGCGGCATTCGCTGTTCTGCCCGGCGAGGCTCGCACGATCCTCATCGACGACAGGCGCTACGGCGTGGCCGGCGTGCTCGACCCGGTCCCGCTGGTACCGAGCTACGACCTGTCGGTCTTCATCTCCTTCGCCGCTGCGGCCGCCGACTTCGACAATGACGGTGGACCCACGCAGGCGGTTTTTCGCGTCGACCCCACGGTTCAGCTTCGGGAGGACGACGCGGTCTTTCTCAACACGGTCATCACCGCAGGCGGCCCAGGCGGCATCGACGCCCCCGTCGTGCCCACCGATGCCCTCGAGGCGAGCGCCGCTGTCGACGAGACGCTGCGTGCCGTCGTGCTGCTGATGGGTGGTCTCGCGCTGCTGGTGGGCGGTCTCGGCATCGCCAACGTCATGTCGATCTCGGTCTTGCAACGATCCGCCGAGATCGGGATCCGGCGCGCCGTGGGCCATTCGCGCATCCGCCTCGCAGGTCAGTTCCTGCTCGAGGCGGTGGTCGTCGGTGTGCTCGGCGGGCTTCTGGGCGCGGCGCTGGGGGCCGGGGTCGTCGTCGTGGGCGCCGACTACAGGGACTGGACGCTCGTTCTCGACGCGTCACTCCTCGTCGGAGGAGCCGTCCTGGCCATCGCCGTCGCCATCGTCTCGGGCCTCGTCCCCGCCATTCGCGCCGCCCGCCTCGAGCCCCTGGAGACCCTCCGACTCGGGTGACCCATCGACTCCTTCGGGGTCGACCAACAACGCCGAGTCCACCAGTTCGTGCCGGATGACGTACGTCGAGGCGAATGCCTGGATCGTCGCACCGGCAGGAATTGCCAGGAGTGCTCCGACCGCGCCCAGCAGCGAGGCCCCGACGATCACGGTGCCGAACGCCACGGCCGGATGGATCGCCATCGTGTGTGCCGTGATGCGCGGCTGGAGCAGGTAGTTCTCCAGCTGCTGATACAGCAGGATGATCAGCACCACCCACACGGCGCTGATCGGGTCGTCGAGGAGCGCGATCAGGGCGGGGAGA
>CAYUBX010000419.1:0-3997 GCA_964443165.1 uncultured Acidimicrobiales bacterium | reverse complement strand
ACGGACGGGTCGACGTCCTCATGACAGCGGCCGGCATCTCGGTCGGACGGCGGGTCGTGGAGACCGAGCCCGCCGATTGGGACCGAGTCTTCGCCGTCAACGTCAAGGGCACCTATCTGTGGATGCGTGCGGCGATCCCCCACATGGTGGAGCAGGGGGCGGGTTCGGTGATCCTCATCGCGTCACAGCTCGGCGTTGCGGGTGGCGTGGGCAACGCCGCGTACATCGCATCGAAGGGCGCCGTGATCGCGCTGGGACGCACCACGGCCGTCGACTATGCCACCGCCGGGGTTCGAGTGAACTCGATCCTTCCCGGCGCCACGGAGACACCGCTGCTCGATCGTTCCTTCGGGCGGCTCAACAACCCAGACGCAGCCCGTGCACGATCGCTGTCTCGGCACCCGATGGGGCGGTTCGGCCTTCCGCGCGAAATCGCCGACGCCGCGGTGTACCTGGCCAGCGACGAGGCGTCCTTCACGACGGGGACCGAACTTGCGGTCGACGGAGGATGGCTCGCCGGCTGACGTCGGACCGGTACCGCGGCGAGCGCAGTAGCGTTCGCTCATGGCAGAGCTCGATCACCTCATCTTCGCGTCGCCCGATGTTCCTGCGGGAGTCGCCCACATCCGCGACCTCACGGGCGTCGAGGCTGTCCCTGGCGGCCCGCACATCGGTCACGGGTCGCACAACTATCTGCTCACCTTCGACATGCGCACGTACTTCGAGATCATCGGCGTCGACCCAGACCAACCGGATCCCGACGGGCCACGGCCGTTCGGGCTCGACGACATGACCGAGGCGCGGCTGGTGGGCTACGCGATCCACCCATCCGAGGGTGAGTCGCTCGAGGACGTGGTCGCTGCGATGTCGGCTGCAGGCTTCGAACCGGGCCACATCGCCGAGATGAGCAGGCAGAAGCCCGACGGCGACGTGATTTCGTGGCGGCTGACGTTCGGCGGCGACACGGGGATCGTGCGTCAGGGCGCGCTGCCGTTCGCGATCGACTGGGGCGATCAGCCCTCGCCCGCGACGACCCTGCCATCGATGGGTCGACTCGTCTCGGTGCACGTCAGCCATCCCGACGCCGGTGTGCGCGCGTCGGCTGCTGCGTTGGGGGTCGGCGTCGAGGTCTCGGAGGGGCCTCCCGGGCTGCGAGCGGTTGTCGAGACCCCGGCTGGAACCGTCGAAATCACCTGATCAGCACGCCAGACGGGACTTTGGTCCCTACCGGACTCGGGCGTCTCCGAAGATGCTGGCTGGGTGCGCGTTCTTCTCATGTCGAGTGATCAGCAGAGCTTCGACGAGACCAGAGAAGTCCTCGAAGAGGGCGGTTGCGATGTGGTGCGGTGCAAGGAGACGCCCGCTCCGACGTTCGCCTGCCGTGGTTTCGTCGGGCGGTGCCCGATCGATGATGGCGTCGCGGCGGCAGTCGTGGCGGGGAAGACAGCAATCGAGGGGCACCCGGTCGACGGCGCGAGTTGTGCCGTTCGTCGACGGGTTCCGCTCGTGGTCGCCGGGTTACCGGCAGACCACCCCTATGGCCGGTGGGTGGCGGCCGAGGTGCGTGACCCTCGCCGCCACCTACTGGCTGCCATGGAGGAAGTGACGACCCGGCCGTCGCCCGACCACAGCGCGATCGCCCAGAGCGCGGCGCTCGTTCTGCTGGCTCGGTGGGGGCAGGGCGAGGTTCCGGTCAGAGCGGCTGTGTTTCGGGCGGAAGACGGTCGTCTTCGGGCAGACGTCCGAGCCGGTCGGGTTCTCCCGCAGGATCTCGTGCACTCGCTGGCCGAGACCGTTCGGAGCCGCTTGCGGATGCACGACACGGACGCCGCATCGATCGACGTCGCTGTGCGGACAGACGCCACTGTTCGCTGACGACGACGAACGCTGATCGGCGCCCCTTGGGGGTGGACCCCGGGGACTGGACGATCGTACAGTCAGTGACGTGGCCCATCTGGATCCCTCGGAGCTGGTCGAGCAGTCGGTCGTCGACACCTACGCCGCCGATGGCGTGGTGATGTTGCCGGGAGCCCTGTCCTCGGAGTGGATCGACGTTCTGCGGTCCGGAATGGCGCAGAACCTCGCCTCTCCGAGCGATCGCGGCCGCTTCTGGGACCGGGATGCCGGCGGGCGAACCACGTTCTACGACAGCCAGTCCTGGATGCAGAACGAGCACTATCGCCGCTTCGTGGAGGACTCTCCGATGGCGGAAATTGCCGGACGGGTCATGGGGGTCGGTGCGGTCAACTTCTTCTTCGACGCGGTCTTCGTGAGATCGCCGGGGAGCAGGTTCCGAACGCCGTTCCACCAGGACGAGCCGTACTGGTCCGTCAGCGGATTCGACACCTGCTCGGTCTGGACCCCGCTCTGTCCCGTACGGAAGGTGAGTGCCCTCGAGTTCGTCCGGGGCTCGCATCGGTGGCCGCACACGTACCGCCAGCAGAACTTCGGGGCGCTCACCGGTGACGACCGCGACCACGTGGTCTTCGGTGACGACACGGTTCCGTTCCCCGACATCGAGGGGGATCGGGCCAGCTACGAGATTCTGAGCTGGGAGATGCAGCCCGGAGACATCGCGATCTTCAACGCCCGGATGATTCACGGTGGGAGCGGCAACCTCCCCGACGGCGTCGACCTCCAGGTGTTCAACACCCAGTGGCTCGGCGACGACGTGCGGGTGATCTTCCGCGACGAGGGGATGGACCCCGACCACTCCGAGGTGATGACCGCAGCGGGTCTATGGCCAGGCGATCGTGTGGGTGGCGTTCTCTACCCCGAGGTATGGCGGGCCGATACGGCTCGCACCCCCTGATCTCATCCTCAGGTCGCGGCCTTCACGAGGTTGCGCATCAGGCGAATGGCATCGTCGTGGGGGACACGGCCGCAGCCACAGGAGCTCGACACGAGGAGTCGCTCCTCGGGGACGACGTCGAGAAGAGCATCGATCTGGGCGGCGAGGTGTGACTCGCCGGCCGGATCGGCCTTCACGTCAGCGATGCCGGCGATGACCTCGATCGAGTCGGGGATGTCGCCGAGCAACCCGCGATCCGCCCACTGACCGGCGTAGCTGCACTCGAGGTGCGCGCGATCGATGCGGCCGTCGAGGGCCTGGATGAGCGGAACGAGCGAGTGCAGGTTCTGCACCTCGGTGGAGGGCTTGCGCGCGATGTCGCCGAGGCAGAAGTGGACGGAGCGCACCCCCTCGAAACCTTCGAATGGCGCTGCGATCAACTCGGCCAACTGCTCCGTCGGGTGTGTGCCGTGGGCGCACGCGACGGCTTCGGAGGGCGCATCGAGTTGTACTTCGACGGGCGGGCGAACGCCGGGCGTGGACGTCATCGCGGCGATCTCCGCACGCACGACATCGACGAGGTCTGGTAGACCCCCGTCGAGCTGTGGATCGCCGGGAAACGAGATCGTGATCGTGAAGGGCGACGGGATCGCCGCCTTGTCGAGCCTCGGTTCGATCGCCGATTCCCTGGCCCATGCGGCGGCATGCCCCATTCCTCGCGGCGCGCTGATCCGGCCGGCGATGCGGTAGCGGGCCACGCCCTGCTGTCCCCGGCCGATGTCGCGGGCCTCCTCGACGTCCAGACCGGCCAGCCGTGGTGGCACCGTGTGGACGAAGTCGGGCGTGAACACCTCACCGCCGGTGATCTGGTCGAGCCCGCACGCCAACATCTCGTCCATTGCGATGCGCGCGCCGGTGGTGAGTGCGGCCTCGACGGTCGGGTCCGTCTCGTCGACCTCACCCCTCCAGAAGGGTCGCAGGGTGGGTCGCTGCCCGAACGGCGGCGGCCAGCTTCCGACACAGGTCGTGCGTACTGCCATCCGCGCACGCTACTTCCGAGGGGGCTCCGGGGGTCGCGGAGTGGGGGCGATCGGGGGCTTCGCTTCCTATCTTCCATGAGAGGTCCGGCCTTCCACGAGGGGCCCGGGCCCTCGCTGTAGCGTTCCTTGCCATGGTGCGACTCAGTGACCTGCATGAGGTCGAGGC
>CAYUBX010000418.1:0-4003 GCA_964443165.1 uncultured Acidimicrobiales bacterium | reverse complement strand
CCAAAAAGCCGCGCTCGGGGTTGCGCCAGTGGTGGAGATCGCCGAACGCGACAGCCTCTCGCTGGGCCCACGAGTGCGCGTCCGAACCCTCCACGGGCGTCCAACGGCTCGCCGGCTCGCGTTCCACGACCCTCCCCCGAACGTGGAACGAGATGTCGCCCCCGCGGTCGGCCGTCAGCAGGCTGTTCACCGGGATGACCCAGGGCCGCACCGCATGCTCGAGTTCGTCACACGACCGAGCGAGCAGCATCGGCACGAGTGCGTCGAAGGTGCTGTCGGGCGCGGAGATGCCCGTCCACATCATCGACAACGCCGAGCCGTCCGCTGGATCACCGAGCACGACGGGACCCCGGGGAGTGCTCCCGCACCACACGTCGACGTCGCCCTTGCCACGGATCGACAGCGGAACCGAGTGCCAGTCGGAGGGCGTCTCACCTGCCTCGAAGCGCTCGACGAAGAGGTCCGTGTCGTCGGCCATCCCATGGGTGATGCACCAGGCCACGTCGTCGTTGTGCCCGAAGTGGGGGAAGCCGGGCACCCCCGGAAAACCGAGACCGATGGCATCGAACTCCGGACATCGGATGTGGCACTGGTGATACACGTTCGGGAATTCGATACCCCGATGTGGGTCACCTGCCAGAAGCGGTTGTCCTGACGCGGTCCGCGTGCCGTCGAGCGCCCAGCTGTTGGAACCGCCTTCTGCCGCAGCCAGCACGTCGAGGGCCTCCGCGTTGGCGGCCAGCACTCGAGCCGCGTCCTGCAGCAACTCCACCGCCGTGTCGGTCATGGGCGGCACGATGGCGCTGGACGCGTCTGGCTCCCCCTTCATCGCCGCGGTCAGCTCCGGACCCACCGTGTGCAGCACGTGACCGCGCCACAGCTTGCGATACAGCGTTCCCATGAAGATGTGCCGAATCTTGTAGACGGCGACGCAGTGCCACGGCTCCCAGGGCGCCGGCGGCTGCGGGTGATGGTCGAACTCCTCGGGGAGATCGCCCGCGTGCTCATCGAGCCATCGGTTGACACCGCGGCTGTACGCCTCGACGGCGCGACGGGTGTCGTCGGACAGCGCGTCGAAGTCGTCCCGGGCGGCCGCAGCGAGCCCCAGTCGGAGGAAGAACGCATCCTCACGAGCCCCGCTCCACCCGACGACCGTGGCCCACTGGCCGAGCACGCGGAGCCGATCCCACTCCATCTGCCAGATCCGGTCGCTCGCCGCCACCCACCCCTGGGCCTCGAACACCGTCTCCATGTCCGGAGCATCGATGTGAGCGATCCCCCAGCGATCCCGACGGACGCGCGTCATGACCGCTTCTCCAACGCCGCGTCGATCGCCGACTCGACCGTCTCGTGCTCGAACTCGAATCCGCCGTCGACCAGAACGCGGGGCTCGAGACGAGCGGAGTCGAGAAGCAGCGCCTGGCCCATTTCTCCGAGGACGAGCCGAATCGCGAACCCCGGTGCGGGGAGAATCGCTGGCCTCTTGAGCGCTCTGGCGAGCACACGAGCGAACTCCCGTTGGGTCACGGGGCGGGGAGACGCAACGTTGACGGGGCCCGAGACGTCCTCCGCGAGGAGACGCCGCAGCACGCGGACCTGGTCGGTCAGAGAGATCCAACTCCAGTACTGCCGACCGCCGCCCAGCGGCCCTGCTCCCCCGAGCTTGGTGATCAGCACCAGCCGGCGGAAGGCCTCGGCCTCGGCCCCAAGGACCAGCGAGGTCCTGGCGTGGCAGACCCTCACACCGAGTTCGTCGAGCGGTTGCGCCGCCCCTTCCCATCGAACCACCAGGTCGGCGAGGAACGACGTGCCGGGCGCCGCCGTCTCGGCGAGGACCTCGTCCCGCCGATCCCCGTAGACGCCCATCGCCGAACCGCCCAGGAACACCGATGGCCGGTCGGTGGCCGGCAGGCCCTCGATCGTCGAGACCAGGAGTTCGGTGGAACGGATGCGGGAGTCGGCCAGGCGGCTCTTCTTCGCAGACGTCCACCGCCCTGCGATCGATTCGCCCGCGAGGTGGACGACGGCATCGGCACCAGCGAGCGCTCCTGGGTCGAGCGTGCCCGCGCCGACATCCCACACCACCCGATCGGGCCCCGAGGAGCGAGACAGTCCGACCACGTCGTGGCCGTCATCCCGCAACGAGGAAGCGAGCGCGCTCCCGATCAGACCAGACACACCTGTGATCACGACCTTCATCAGATGCGAGTCTGGCAGGGCGCCGGCCCGATCGTGGGACCGCGGCGGACGATTCCGCGACAAGATGAGGCGATGAAAGCAGTTGTGATGCGCGGCGGCGCCCTCGAAGTCGACGATGTCGCCCTTCCCGATCCACTGGAACACCAGGTGGTGATCGACACCCTCGCCTGCGGGATCTGCGGCACCGACCTTCACTGCCTGCGCCACGCCGACCAGTTCGTGGAGACCAGCCGTGAGGGCGGGATGGACGTGTTCGTCTTCGACACCTCCGCCGACATCGTGATGGGACACGAACTCGCCGGGCGCGTGGCCCGACCGGCTGCCGACGGAACCGGTCCCGCCGAGGGAACGGGCGTTGCGGTCATGCCAGGGCTGACCGCCCCCGGACAGCCCGTGATGGCTCTCGGCTACTCCAACTCGCACCCCGGTGGCTATGCGGAGCAGTTCGTCGCGGATGCAACCGGGTGCATCCCCATCCCGGAGCACCTCGACCCCACCAGGGCCGCTCTCACGGAGCCTCTCGCGGTCGGTCTCCACGCCGTGAACGCCGGCGGGACCGAGATGCCGGGCGGCGCGATGGTCCTCGGCTGTGGACCGGTCGGCCTCACGGTCGTCGCGTGGCTCGCAGCTCGCGGTGTGTCGCCGATCGTTGCGGCGGACTTCTCCCCTGCCCGACGGGCCCTTGCGGCGACGATGGGAGCAGACGTCGTCACCGATCCGGCCTCGATACCGGCGGTCGATGCCTGGCGCGACGCCGGCGGCACCGATGCCACACCCCCCGTGGTGTTCGAGTGTGTCGGGGTGCCTGGGATGATCGACCAGGCCATCACCATGGCACCCCGCAACACCACCCTCGTGGTCGTCGGTCTATGCATGGAAACCGACACCTTCCGTCCGACGATGGCGAT
This sequence comes from uncultured Acidimicrobiales bacterium, assembly GCA_964443165.1. Classification (GTDB taxonomy): domain Bacteria; phylum Actinomycetota; class Acidimicrobiia; order Acidimicrobiales; family Poriferisodalaceae; genus JAYPWI01. The sequence goes on along the minus strand of CAYUBX010000418.1, from coordinate 896 downwards.
CAACCGGCACGTCAGCCTCCACTTCGTGCTCGGTTGGGGTCGCCGAGAGTTCCAGGAATCACTCGACGCCATCGCGTCCGGCGCGATCGACGTCGAACCGCTGATCACCGGTCAGGTCGACCTCGACGGCGTTCCCGACGCGTTCGACGAGCTCGCGCGCCCCCAGGAGCACGCAAAGATCCTGGTCATCCCCGGCGGCGGCACCTGAGGCTCCACTGACGCACCGGTTCTGCCGATGGGAACCGGTGCAATCGTCTGGTTTCGGAAAGCCTCTCGTCGCGATCGTCGTCATCTTGACGATGATCTCGACGCTCGGGTCGCTCGCGCTGCCGGCACTGGCGACCCCAGGCGGCGGGATCCCCTTCATCGAGGTGCGGCCTGCCGACTACGAACCGGACGGGCCACCAACCGGGCTCGCGTTCGTCGAGGCGGACCCCGCACCGGACGGCGAGGTCGACCTCGAGGTACCCGAGGACCCCGCCGAGGAGGTCGTCGAGGACCCCGCGGAGGAGGTCGTCGAAGAAGAACCCGAGGTCCCCGAAGGACTGGACCCGATCACCACCGAACCGCCCTTCGACCTCACCGACGTCCCGCCGTATCCGCCACCCGCCGGGTTCGAGGTGCTCTCCACCTGGAACGACGGCGACAACGTGATGCGCGGCACGATCTACGCCGCCACCAACGGAGACCCCAACGCCCTCATCGCCTACCTCTCCGCCGACCGAGAGGGATGGACCGGCGTCGACATCTCTGACTTCCTCGGCGTCGACCCCACCAGACAATGGCTCTACGAGCGCGACGACCACCCGTACTGCATCTGGATCGAGTACTTCGACAAGGGTCTCGAACGGGAGAAGCTCGAGCTCGAGACCGGCCTGGTCGGCCCCCAGTTCGTG
>CAYUBX010000417.1:0-4005 GCA_964443165.1 uncultured Acidimicrobiales bacterium | reverse complement strand
GACGTACTTCTCGTCGCCGGGCACATACTGCTGGCGGAAGTACTCGGGCCGCGTCAGGGCGTCCAGGTGCTGTTCGGCCTGGGCCACGTTCTCGACGATGCTGGCGTCGATGTTGCGCGTCCTGACGTGCGGCTTGAGCACGTATGGGTAGCTCAGGTCGGGTCCGATCGATGGGACGATCTCGTCGAGGCCGTGGCGCAGCAGGTGTTGGGCGAACACGAGTCGATCCGCGCAGAGCTCGATGGTCTCCGGATCGGGGATGAGCGCGCGACGCCCTGGAAGGTGCGGCCGAGTCCGGCGGATCGCCCGCGTGCCGTCGAGGCCCAGCGGAACGACGAGGTCGAAGAGTCTTGCGTCGACCTCGTGGAGGTCGAAGAAGAACGGTTCGACCGCACGGCACGAGCGGCGGAGCGCGCGCTCCCAGGTGGGTCGCCGCAGAAACAGGACGGTTGGCTTGCCGCGCCGTCGTGCGCGGACGTAGCGACGGGTTGCGCGCCGGTCCATGGCCTCCCATCGGCGGGGGCCGACCGTCGTTGAAGACGTTCAGCCCTCGCCGGGGAACTCCGGCTCGTCGCGCTCGACTGCGGCGCCGAAGGCCTCCCGGTAGAGGGCCTCGAGCCGATCGCTGCCCTGGGTGATGGTGGCGACGTGGCCGAGACCTTGCACCGGCATGTCTTCTGCCCGATCGAGATCAGTTGGTTGCGAAGGCAACGGTTCTCAGCTCCGTCCATGGTGTGCAACGATTCGTGTGCAGTCGCCCCGTGTGTGGGCGTCGCAGGGGGATGACATGGCAGATCGAGAGGGGCCGCGCGCTCTCGACGGAATCCGCGTGTTCGAGTTCGGTATCGCGATCGCGTCGCCGAGCTGCGGCAGATACATGGCGCACCACGGTGCTGAGGTGTTCAAGGTGGAGTCGCCGACCGCGCCCGACGTGGTGCGACTGCTCGGCTCGGCGTGGCTGCGCGGCGACGAGGAGCGAGCCTTCGCCATGGCGGACTCGAGCCCGTACGTGCCCGAGATGAACGCCGACAAGAAGAGCGTCGCTCTCGCGCTCAAGGAGCCTGCCGCTCGTGACGCAGCGCACCGGCTCGTCGCCAACTGCGACGTCTTCATCGCCAACTTCGCCGCGCGTGCGCTCGTCGACCTCGGCCTCGACTACGCGACGCTGCGGGAGGTCAAGCCGGACCTCGTCTACGTCCAGCTCCCCGGCTTCGGTAGCGATCCCGAGATGCCGTACTACCCCTACGTCGCCTGGGGTCCCAACCAGGCTCCCCTCGTGGGGCTCGACGACATGACCGGCCACCCCGATCGAGAGCCGGCCGGCATCGCCACCATTGCGCCTCCCGACTACCTGAGTGCTCTCCACTGCACCATCGCGGTGCTCGCCGGGCTGGAGCATCGCGAGTCGACCGGTGAGGGAGTCCACGTCGACGTCGCGCAGTTCGAGACCACGATCGGCATGCTCGCTCCCTTCGCGATGGAGCACTCGCTCACTGGAACCACGACCAGCCGGATTGGCAACCGGAGCCTCTGGTACGCGCCAGAGGGCGTGTATCCGTGCGACGGGGAGGAGCGCTGGATCGCGATCAGCTGCGACTCGGACACAGCGTGGGATGCACTGCGATCCATGGCCGCGCCGGCCCTCGACGACCCGCGTTTCGACACGAACGACGGCCGCATGGACGCCCACGACGATCTCGACGCGGCGATGGCCGGGTGGACGTCGGGCTTCGACAACGTCGACCTCGCCGCGCGCCTGCAGACGAGCGGTGTCACCGCGCACATCGTGGCCACCAACGAGGATCTGCTGCAGGACGACCACGTCAAACGAAGAGGGTGGTACGAGGTCAATCCGAGCGCTCGGTTCACCCGCGACGTGTACAGCACCAACCCGGTGCGGCTGAGCGAGACACCGGGATACTCGAACCGCGGTGGCCCCTCGATGGGGGAGCACACGGTCGAGGTGCTCACCGAGGTAGCGGGAATGTCCGAGGCCGAGGTGGCCGACCTCGTCGAGTCGGGCGCCGCGTTCACCATGGTCGCCCCTGATGTCGTGTTGGAGCGGCCCTACGAACAGTGGCTTCACGTGCTGCTACCCGGCGTCGAGGATGCGAGGGATCTCCCATGAGCCAGCCGATGAGTGGACTGCGGGTCGTCGACCTCTCCGGGCTCGGCGGAGCGTACGGAACGCGCCTGATGGCGTCGTTGGGAGCCGAGGTCATCAAGATCGAGCCGCCCGGCGGTTCGGCGATCCGTCGTCTGGCGCCCTTCGCCGACGGAGCGCCCGACGGAGAGGCCAGCCTCTGGTGGGCCTTCTTGGCGATGGGGTCGAAGTCGGTGGAGTTAGACCCCGCCAGCAGTGAAGATCGGGAGACGATCGCCGAGATGCTGCGCAGCGCCGACATCGTCGTCGACGAGCACGGCCCCGATGTGCTCGACGAGCTCGGCCTCGGGTATGCGGCTGTCTCCGCGGACAATCCAGGCGTCATCTGGGTGTCGATCACTCCGTTCGGACTCACCGGGTCGAAGCGGTCATGGGCCACGTCCAACCTCGTCGCCTGGGCGGCGTCGAGCATTCTCTACACGGTCGGTTTCGAGGATCAGCCGCCCGCCAACCCGGGCGGACCGGTCCAGATGGCGATGCACGCGACGGCGCTCAACGCGACAGTCGGGGCGCTCCGGGTGCGGCGGGCTACCGGACGCGGCCAGCAGGTCGACATGGCCATCTCCGAAGCGACGCTGGCGATCGCGCCGGAGACGACGGTTCCCGTCTTCCTCGACGATCAGGTCCACCGGGTCCGGACGGGCAACCGCCGGGCGTTGTCGCGGCCCTTCGGGCTGTATCCCTGCTCCGACGGCTACGTGTCGATCCTCGTGCTCATGCCTCACCACTGGACGGCGATGGCTCAGTGGGTCCACGACGTCACCGGCAACGACACCATCATCGAGGAGGTCTTCAACGATGTGATGGTGCGCGGTGAGTCGATGGAGCTCATCGACATGTGGACCGAAGAGCTCACGATGCAGTTGACGGCGCTCGAGGTGTTCCAGGAGGGCCAGCGGCGCGGCATTCCGATCACTCCGGTGAACACCGTTGAGGCGCTCCGCAACGACCCACACCTCGCGGCGACCGGGTTCTGGCAACAAGGCCAGCTTCCCGACGGAACCCCCGTGGAGATCCCCGGCGCACCGTTCCGAACGAATGCGGAGTGGTGGGCCACGAGCCGCGCACCCCGACTCGGCGAGCACACCGCGGAGATCGTCGGCTGAGGCGTTCTCCACTTCGGGTAGCACGTCGGCCGGTCGTAGGGTGACGTGATGGTCGGCTGCGCGCGGGAAGCTGACGAGGATCTCCCGCTCCTCGAGATGCTCGACGCCTCCGACGCGCTGGGCTCCGAGACGCGCGAGGTCGGCACGGAGGATCAGCCCTCGTCGCGATGGATGGTGCTGGCGGCCGTCGGGGTCGTGCTCCTGGTGGCTGTTATGTCATGGATCTTCTCCGCATCAGCAGACGATCCGGCCGCCGCACCGGCGTCGACCGAGCCAGACATCACGATGCCGCCAGAGCGCGGCTTCGAGGACCCCTTCGCAGGAGTGACGGCGAATCGGCCGTCGACCGTGGAGGAAGCGGTCGAGCTCTTCGCCGCCTACGGACTCAGCGGAGGAGTCGCCTACCAAGTCGACGAGAACGTGGTCACGGTGGATCTCGCAGACGGGTCTGTCGCAGTGGCGGCACCGTCGACCCGCATCGATCGCCCCATCGGCGACATGCTGCTGGTGACCGAGAACACGCGAAGTATGGCGATCGATCTCGACCGCCGCGACATCGCGTTCCTGGTGTCGGCGGGTGCGTCCGTGGTGGCGAGCAACTCCGACGAGGAGTTCGTGCTGATCGAGGAGAGCACCGGTGAGTCGCTGCTCCTCGTCGGCATCATCGACACCGCTCCTCAGCTCACGAAGCTCGATGTGCCGAGCGGGTCGCAGCTGGTGTCCGTGCCCGGCCTG
>CAYUBX010000416.1:0-4007 GCA_964443165.1 uncultured Acidimicrobiales bacterium | reverse complement strand
TGAGTGGACAAGAGGATGAGACCGTCGACCCTGTCGGGGTGGGCAAGGGCAGCTCGCATGCACAGGAACCCACCCTGTGACATCCCTGCCCAAACCGCGCTCTCTATCCCGAGGTGATCCATGAGCGCCACCACATCGTCGGCGGAATCCCAGAAGTCAAAGGCGGCTTCCGCGCGCGTGCCCCCAAACCCTCTCTCATCCCATGCGACAAATCGATATCGATCACCGAAGGCAGTGAGCTGCTGCCCGAACATGGTGTGATCCAGCAAGAACCCGTGGCTCCATACGACCGCAGGAGCATCGCGCCTGTTGTCGAAGTAGTTGATGGCCGCGCCATTGACTGTTGCTGTTGCCATCGGTTCAAGCTAGGGCATCTTCGTCGGGACTGAAGTGATGAGAAATACGGTTGGTGCGGTTGCCGCGTGAGCGTCGGTGTGGCGTGTGCGGAGCAGCCGAAGGACGCCGGCGAATAGCAGTCCAACGAGGTTGAGTCCTGCGCCGATCACGAACGCGAGGCGGTAGCTGCTCGTGAGGTCGTAGATGTATCCGGCGATCGCTGGTCCGAATGCCCCGGCAGAACCAGCGACTGCGAAAACTGCGCCCACAATCGCGCCGATGTGCGCTTCACCGAACTGGTCCGCGTGGATCGCAGGAAACATTGCGGTGGTACCGCCGTAGCCGAACCCGAAGGCGGCCGCGGTCGGGAACAGAACGACGAAGTCACTCGAGGTGGCAAAGATCCCAAACGCCAGGGCCTGGATCGACAACACGATGGTGAGCGACGCAAGACGACCGATCCGGTCCGAGATCAGCCCGGTGAGCGTCCTGCCCGCGAGACCGCCCATGCCCACAGCGCTGAGCATCGTCGCTGCGGCGGTCTTGCCGATTCCAAGGTCCTCGGTGAACGGGATCAGGTGCACGAGCGGCATGAACACGGCGAGCCATGTGAAGAAGAAGATCGCGCCAGTCACCCAGAATTCCGGCATCCTCGTTGCCTCACGGCGCGTGTATCCCCATTCGGTTTCCGGCCCTGCCGCGTCCTCCGTCTCGTCGGGCGCGGCTCCATCGGGGCGTAGGCCCTTTTCGGCGGGATCGCGGAGCATGAGAAATGCGGCGACGGTCAGAAGCGCGCTGGTCGAGACCGCGAGTACCACGTAGGTGTGACGCCAGCCCAGAAGTCCTGCGAGCAACCCGGCGATCGGCGGGATGAGGAAGCCACCGAAGCTGCCACCGCTGGTCGCGAGGCCAAGGGCCTTCCCGCGGTCACGTTCGAACCACCGCGTGACCGTCGCTGCGCACGGGATGAACGAGGCACTCATGCCGATGGCGGCGACCAAGCCGAGGGCCAAGAAGAATTGCCAGAGTTCCCGGGACAGCGCTGCCAACAGATACCCCGCGCCGAGAAACAGGCCGCCCACGAAGATGACCTTCCGGGGTCCGATGCGGTCGGTGATCACACCGGTCAGCCCGCTGAGCGCTCCGTAGACCAAGATGTATACAGAGATTGCGATGGAGAGCTGGGTGCGGCTCCAACCGGTCTCCTCCACGATCTCGGGAAGGAAGACCCCGAAGCTGAATTGCACGCCATAGGTGACGGCCAACACGGTGAACGCCGACCAGGTCACCACCCAGCCGTAGAACATGTCCTCGCTGCGAGCCATGCCCACCAGCGGCGAGGATAGATGGTCTGTGGTCGGGAGCGAGCCGACGAGCGGCGATGCGGTCTCAGTGAATGGCGAGTGGTCCCGCTTGCCTCGGCCGCGGGACATGACGAACCCGCCGCCTTCGGCCTCCCGGGCCCCGAAACCGTTCACACCGGGCAGCGGCTTGTATGCCCCTGAGGCGCGGAAACACCCCCCGGGGAGCGAGAGAAGAAACCCGGGGGGTGTTTCATGATGGCGAGAGGGGAAAATCAACCCCCGCCGGAGCTGGATGCTACTAACTGGTAGTTAAGTAGATGCACGGTAGTCAAACGGTTGGGCGTGGGGGTAATCGCGCTCCTCGACGGCGTGGCCACATGTCCGACTTGTCGCCGAAGACGGGCGAGCCCGAGCGCTAGAACCACCCCGCGCTCGAACTCACCCGCTCAGAGGGGCGCCCGGGGTCGTGTACCCAAAAGGGGGGAATCCGTTCTGGAAGACAGCACGAACCGGGCGCCGTGCACAGTGTCGCCGGTGCCTGGTCCCGTGGCCAGGGACCAAAGTCCTCATCGCCTCGACCAACTGCATTGTCTCGACCAACTTCGGGGATCCCCGGGCAGAGGCCTGCCGTCAGGTTTGAGAGGCCTTCCAGCGGTGGACAGATGTGCCGTCATCAGACGGATATGGGTGTCTCAAACCCTGGGAAGGCGGCGAGAGACCCGTCACGATCCGGAGATGAGGAATGACGAACAGATGGTGTGGGATCCGTTGCTCTGCGGGCTGATGCCGGGTGGGGACTACACCGACGAAGATGGCGAGGCGATCGAGGGGGCGATGAAGCAGCGGCTCCTCACCAACGAGGAAGCGTCCACGCTCGCCGCTGCACTGGCGATAGGGGACGTGGAGGACAGCAACGTGCACGACGAGGCCGTCCATCTCGAGGTAGCGCTGTGACAGACGGCTCCGAGCACATGATCGACTACCAGTCCTGGCGGAATCAGAAGATGAGCGAGTTCTGGAAGGCCGTAGGAATGATCGGCAGCGGGTGCCGCTACTCCCGGTCGGAAATCGAGTCGATGTTCTCCGAGGAGCAATGGCGGCAAGAGGCAGAGAGAAGAGCAGCGATAGAGCGAGATATCCGTGTCCGAGCCGCTCGTGAGCGAGCAGCGGTACGTGTTCGGGCACGGGCACGGGGACTCGAGCCCGCGCTGCACTCGTGACAGCCGACCGGCGGCTCAGCGGCGGTCGGGATCGATCACGGCGAGTGAGCCGCTGCGCGCCCAGGTGAGCACAACAAAGGCGAGGGTGCAGTAGATCGCCCCTCCGATCGCCATCGGGGTGATGGTCATGTCGATCTGGCGATCGACCACTGCGGCGAGTACCGAGCCGAACCCGAGGGTCAGCAGCCCGCGCACCGCGGTGGCGGTGCCGGCGATCCGTTCCATGGGCTGCAGCGAGAGTGAGACGAGCGTGATGGTCGTGATAGTGCTGGCGGTAGATGCCACCGTGATCGTGACGACCCACACCCAGAACGAGGGGACCCCGCTGGTCGCCAGCGCCGCAGTTCCCATCACGAGGTAAGCGACAAGGTTGACGGCCACCGCGGTGGTCCCGACGGTGGCGGCGCTGTACCGGCCGAGTACCCGGCTCGACAGCCACACCCCGACTCCCTGAACGGCGCTGATCCCGGCGAACGTGAAGGCGAACCACTCGGGGCGACCGTAGACCTCGTCGACGATGGGTTGTGACGATCCGAGAAAGACAAAGAATGCCCCGAAGCTGAAGACCATGGCGGCGACGCAACCGGTCGAGTAGCGGTGGGTGAGGGTGGCTCGTATCCCGCGGCCGATGGTGGGCCCGTCAATCGGTCGGCGGCGGTGCGAGGGCAGGGTCTCACCAAAGCGGGCCGACCAGGCGATGCCGACGCCCGACAGCGCGAGGGCAACGAGGAATACGAGCTGCCATGGCCCCGCACGCAGCAGGAGTTCGCCGGCCAACGGGGCGATCGTCGGACCCACGAGGAAGACCGCCATTTGCAGGGCGAGCACACGTGCCATCTGATCGCCTTCGTACAGGTCACGGGCGATCGCCTGGGCGATCACCGCCGGCCCGGCCGCCCCGATCCCCCACAGGAAGCGGAACACGAGCAGGAGCCCAAAACCCGGCGCCAAACTCGAGCCCAGGGCCCCGATGGCGTAGAGGACGAGCGACCCGATAAGCACCGGTCGTCGGCCAAAGCGGTCCGACAATGGTCCGCTGGGTAGCTGCCCGATCGCCATCCCGAGGAAGTAGCAGGTGACGACGAGAGACACCTGGCCACTGCCGCGTCCGAGGTCGAATGCAGAACGGATCTCGTCAAACGCCGGC
>CAYUBX010000415.1:0-4017 GCA_964443165.1 uncultured Acidimicrobiales bacterium | reverse complement strand
GATCGACGTCTCGCGTGGTGATGTCTTGGTGAAGACGGACGACGCTCCGCTGCGAGCGCACGATATCGAGACGATGCTCGTGTGGATGTCCGAGACCGAGATGGAGACGGGCCGCGAGTACCTGCTGCTGTCGTCCAACGGCGTGAGCAATGCCAAGGTCACCGCGATCCGCCATCGCGTCGACATCAACACCCTCGACGAGGAGAGCGCGAGCTCCCTCGAGCTCAACGACATCGCAGAGGTCGCGATCAGTTCCGACAGGGAGCTGCTCTTCGACAGCTACGCATCCAACCGCCAGACGGGGTCGTTCATCCTGATCGACCGCCTCACCAACGCCACCGTCGGCGCCGGCATGATCGTGGGCGCAGCCTCGTCGTGGGATCGAGCCCCCGATGCGAACCTGGTCCGACAGGTCTCGGAGATCACCGAGCGTGAGCGGTCGATCCGATTCGGCCAGCAGCCGGTCACCGTGCTGCTCACGGGCCTCACCGCTGCGGGCAAGTCCACGATCGCCACGGCGCTCGAACGAGAGCTGTTCGACCGTGGCAAGGTGTCGATCCGCCTCGACGGCGAGAACGTCCGTATGGGCATCAGCCGCGACCTGGGCTTCAGCGCCCAGGAACGGTCGGAGAACCTGCGTCGCGTCAGCGAGGTTGCCCGTCTCGCCAACAACCAGGGTTTGATCGCCATCGCAGCGCTCGTCGCCCCCAAGGCCGATGTGCGTGCTCGAGCGAAGGAGCTCGTGGGCGAGGACCGCTACATCGAGGTGTTCGTCGACACGCCGATCGAAGTGTGCCGCGATCGCGACCCGTCGGGTCTGTACGAGGCCGCCGAGCGCGGTGAGATCCCGCAGTTCCCCGGTGTCTCCAGCACCTACGAGAAGCCGGTCGACGCCGATCTGCGGATCGACGCGTCGGTGCAGACCGTCGAGGAGTGCGTGAGCGCCATCCTGCGAGTCCTCGGCGAGCGTGGGTTCCTGCGGGGCTGACGTGAGCGAACCGGTCTCGCAGAACCCGGGCGGCGAACCGGTCTCGCAGAACCCGGGCGGCGAACCGGTCTCGCAGAACCCGGGCGGCGAACCGGTCTCGCAGAACATCGTGCGGGCTGAAGGCCGTGTGTCGGGCGCCGATCGGGTGGCCAACCTCGGCCACGAGTCCTACACGGTCTGGTTCACGGGCCTGTCCGGTTCGGGAAAGTCGACGCTCGCGTTCGCTCTCGAGGAAGCGCTGGTCGCCAAGGGTGTCGCGGCGTATGTGCTCGACGGCGACAATGTTCGGTTCGGCCTCAACCGCGACCTCGGCTTCAGCCCGGAGGATCGCACCGAGAACATTCGTCGCATCGGTGAGGTGTGCCGTCTCTTTCAGGACTCCGGCATGGTGGTCCTCACGGCGTTCATCTCGCCGTACGTCGTCGACCGCGCCCAGGTGCGCGCCCTTCACCCGGAGGGCCGTTTCATCGAGGTGTTCGTCGACACGCCGATCGAGGTGTGCGAATCGCGCGACGTGAAGGGTCTGTACGCGAGGGCCCGCGCTGGGGAGATTCCGGAGTTCAGCGGTATCAGCGCTCCCTACGAGGCGCCGCAGAACCCGGAGATCCGCGTCGATACGAGCCGGCCGCTCGACCAGTGCGTCGCCGAACTGGTCGAGGCACTGGGCCTGTAGCGGAGCGACGGCAGGGTCCTGGCCTCGTCGCCGCCTACAATCGAACGAACGTCAGATTCCTGGGGGAGCAATGGCTGAACACGATCTGGTGATCCGCGGTGGCACCGTGGTGGATGGAAGCGGCGGACCGCAGCGCAACGCTGACATCGCGGTGAGCGACGGCATCGTGGCCGAGGTGGGCGAGGTCTCGGGGAGCGGTCGCCGTGAGGTCGACGCCGAGGGCCACCTGGTTTTCCCTGGGTTCGTCGACATCCACACGCACTACGACGGCCAGGCCACGTGGGACACCCAGCTGGCACCGTCGAGCTGGCACGGGGTCACGACGGTGATCGCAGGCAACTGTGGCGTGGGCTTCGCCCCCGTGGTGCCTGAGAACCACGAGCGTCTGATCCAGCTCATGGAAGGGGTCGAGGACATTCCGGGCGTCGCCCTGCACGAGGGCCTCTCGTGGAACTGGGAGACCTTCGGCGAATACCTCGACGAGCTCGACGCCCTGCCGCGAGACATCGACTTCGGCACCCATCTTCCGCACGGGGCAGTCCGGCTGCACGTGATGGGTGAGCGTGGTGCAGCGCGCGAGCCGGCCACCCCCGAGGACATCGCGCAGATGGCTGCCATCGCCGAGCAGGCCACCCGTGATGGTGCGATCGGCTTCAGCACCAGCCGTACTCTCAACCACCGCAGCAGCCTGGGCGAGCTCACCCCCAGCCTGAACGCCGAGGCCGACGAGCTGATCGGCATCGCCCAGGGCGTGGCCAAGGCCGGCCGCGGTGTGCTGCAGGTGGTGAGCGACTTCATCGAGGTGGACGGCGAGTTCGAGATGCTGCAGCGCATGGCTGCGGAGTCGGGCCTTCCGCTGTCGATCTCGGTGGTTCAGAGCAACAGCGAACCGTCGAAGTGGCGTGAGCTGCTCGACCGCTGCCTCGAAGCGCAGGCGAGCGGGGTGATGATGCGCGGCCAGGTCGGCACGCGCGCCGTCGGCCTGCTGATGGGCCACGTCGGGACCCTGAGCCCCTACATGGGCAGCGCTCTGTATCGAGATCTGGCGGATCTGCCGCACGCCGAGCGCATGGCCAGACTCGCCCAGCCCGAGGTGAAGGAGACGATCCTCGACCAGCTGCGCGTGAAGAAGAACACCGCCGTCCTCGGCGAGGGCATGACCGGGCGCTTCCAGTTCATGTACCCGCTCGGCGATCCGCCCGACTACGAGCCCGATCCAGCCAGCTCGGTGGGCAACGTGGCCCGCACCCTTGGACGCGAGCCGGCCGAGTACGCGTACGACCTGCTGCTCGAGAACGAGGGTCGCGGCTTCTTCTACATGCCGCTCCTCAACTACCGGCAAGGCAACCTCGACTCCGTGCGCGAGCAGCTGCTACATCCCGCTGCTGTTCCGGGGCTGAGCGATGGCGGCGCCCACGTCGGGACGATCTGCGACGTCAGCTTCCCCTCGACGCTCCTCCAGCACTGGGGCCGAGACAGGGCACAGGGACGGATTCCGATCGAGACGCTGATCAACCGCCAGAGCCGGGCGACCGCCGAGACCGTCGGTCTGCTCGACCGTGGCCTCCTGGCCCCCGGCTACAAGGCGGACATCAACGTTCTCGACTTCGACGCGATGCTGCTCCGGGCTCCGGAGATGCACTACGACCTGCCGGCGGGCGGCAAGCGCCTCCTGCAGCGGGTCGAGGGGTACCGGCACACCTTCGTGAACGGCGTCGAGATCGTCGCCGAGGGCGAATCGACCGGCGAGACCCCAGCCGGCCTCATCCGCGGCCAGCAACCAGCCCCGGCCTGATCCCACTCTCCGCGGCGGCCTGGTCCGTCGCGGTCAGGACGGGCGGCACAACGACCCGGACCAGCTTCGCCACTCTGCGTGGCGGATGTGCAGGAGTCGGGAGGCTCTGACAACCTGGCCGTGATGTCCGCAGCCCCAGCCGCGGACACGGGGGAGGGAGCAGCCGGCGATCTCCGTCGTGCCCGCCTCGCACTCGCGACCGGGTCCCTGGCCTTCGTGCTCGGGACCGTCAACGTCACGGTCACCAACGTGGCGTTCGCGGACATCGCGCGCTCGTTCGGCTCGGCGAGCGACGCTCTCCTCGGCTGGATCCTGACGGGCTACGCCCTCGCGTTCGCTTCGACGATGCTCGTGGGGGGCCGCTTGGCGGATCGCTACGGCCGGCTGCTCGTGTTCCGCATCGGCCTGTTCGGTCTGCTGACCAGTTCGCTTCTCGCTGGTCTCGCGCCCACGATCGAGCTCCTCCTCGTAGCGCGCGCCGCCCAGGGCATATGCGGCGCGCTCACGGTTCCGTCGTCGCTGTCGCTCGTCTTGGCGCAGTTCCCGCCGTCGAAGCAGGCG
>CAYUBX010000414.1:0-4018 GCA_964443165.1 uncultured Acidimicrobiales bacterium | reverse complement strand
GGGTGACCGCTGGCTCGCCGCCCATGGCGGGCAAGGCGGTCGGGGCAACGCCCGCTTCCTGTCCAACAAGCGCCGGGCGCCCGCCTTCGCGGAGCAGGGTGAGGCGGGCGAGGAGGTGTGGCTTCGGCTCGAGTTGAAGCTCATGGCCGACGTCGCACTCGTTGGCTTTCCCAACGCGGGCAAGAGCACCCTCATCAGCCGGGTCTCCGCTGCGAAGCCCAAGGTGGCGTCGTACCCGTTCACGACCCTGCAACCTCATCTCGGTGTTGTTCGCCCGGACGACGGGTTCGAGATGGTGGTGGCCGATGTCCCCGGTCTCATCGAAGGCGCCGCCGAAGGTCGGGGCCTGGGGCACCAGTTTCTCCGTCACGTCGAGCGAGCCAGAGTGCTCCTCGTGATGGTCGACCTCGCGGAGGTCGAGGGCCGCGATCCTGCTGAGCAGGCCGATGTGCTGCTGCGCGAACTCGGCGACTACGACCCGTCGCTTCTCGAACGGCCGCGCCATGTGGTGGGGACCAAAGCCGACGTTGCCACGCTGGACTGGGACGGCCCGCGCCTCTCGGCGGTCACGGGCGAGGGGGTGGACCAACTCGTGGGTCGTCTGCGGGCGCTCGTCACCGAGGCGAGGGCCACCGACCCCGAGCCGTCGCAGTTCGTCGTCCACCGGCCCACTGCCGAAGGGGTCTCCGTGATCCGCCACGACGATGGTTCCTTCGAGGTGCTTGGCCGCCAGGCCCTCCGAGCCGTTGCGCTGAGCGACCTCACCGACGTCGACGCGCTGGCCCACGCCCAGCAGCGGCTCGACCAACTCCGGGTGCCGCGGGCACTCGCTCGAGCGGGCGCTGCGGCGGGCGACATCGTCACCATCGGAGATTTCGAGTTCGAGTACGAGCCGGACGTGTAGATGTGAGAGTCGTCGTCAAGATCGGGACATCGTCGGTGACCGCAGCGGCAGGTGAGGTCGACACCCTCGCGCTCGGAAAGTTCACCACCGAGGTCATCAACGCGCGGCGGGGCGGGCACGAGGTGATCGTGGTCACGTCAGGCGCGATCACCGCAGGTGTTCAGACCCTGGGCATCGAGCGCCCCACCGAACCGGAGAAGCTCCAGGCGGTCTCCGCGGTCGGTCAGATCGACCTGATGCGCGTCTACAGCGAACTGCTCGGGCGGCACGGTGCGGTACCCGGACAGGTGCTGCTCGCGCCGCACGATTTCCGCGACCGCAACCAGTACCTGCATGCGCGGGCCACCTTCGAACACCTTCTGGGCCTCGGCGTCGTGCCCGTGGTCAACGAGAACGACGCCGTCGCCGACGATGCCATCCGGTACGGCGACAACGACCGGATCGCTGCGCTCGTCGCCAACCTCCTTCGCGCCGACCTGATGGTTCTCCTGACCGACACGGCCGGAGTGCTGACCGAGGATCCGAGGGTGAACCCCGAGGCCACCTTGATCGAGGAGATCCGCGAGGTGGACCACGCCGTCGAAGGGGTCGCCGGGCGAGCGGGAGACCGGGGGAGCGGCGGCATGTCCTCCAAGCTGGCCGCCGCCAAGATGGCCTCGTGGAGCGGGGTACGCACGGTGATCGCCGGCGCCGCCCGGGTAGGTGTTCTCCAGGACGCGATCGATGGCACCGCCGGTGTCGGGACCACCGTTCCCGCTCGTGACGCCCACGTGTCCGCCCGCAAGCTCTGGATCGGGTTCGCGGTCACCGCTGCTGGGGTGATCGAGGTCGACGACGGGGCCCGGCGAGCGTTGCTCGAACGGGGCCGTTCCCTCCTACCCGCCGGGGTCGTGTCCGTCGACGGCTCCTTTGCGGTCGGTGACGCAGTGGAGATCGCGGGGCCCGATCGCCGGGAGTTCGCCAAGGGTCTGGTCGGTCTGGACTCCGACGCGCTCCGAGCCGCTGCGGGTCGCCGCACCGACGAGCTCCCACCGGGAAGCCAGACCACTGTCGTCCACGCGGACGACCTCGTCCTCCTGCCCTGACCCGGATCAGATCCGCCGCGGAGTGTGGCTAGACAGCGCGGGCGTCGAGGCCGAGGTCGGCGATCGCTTCGGAGACACCGCCGCGGACAGCAGAGTCGATCCGGGACGACGCCTCGGGGCCGGCGTGGAGGAACTGCAATCGGACCTCGTCGTGGCGACCGGCGACGCCTGCCGGGATGATCTCGAGAACAGTGGCCCGCAGCTCGACGGACTCGTCGCCCCAGCCGAGGACGACCTCGCATTCGAGTGCGGGAGGCCGCTCGCGGAGGCGAAGGCGTGCGCCACCGACGCTGATGTCGACGATCGTCGCCGCGAGGTGGCCCGTGTCTGGCGTCCAGACCTGGGCGGGAAGAACCCGGTGCAAGCGCGGTGCGGTCCTGGCCTCGTCTTCGACCGACGTCACCTCGCTGAGAACCAGCGTTCCGACCGGGTAGGTGGCCAGCTGCGTCACGTGTACGGAGGTCTCGAACCGCTCGCCGTCACGGTGCCAGGAGGCGGAAACGATCGGTCGATGCCCGAGGTCGACGCCCTCGAGGTCGGGAGCGTGGCATAGCACCAGGTACTGATCGTCGTCCCGAGCGACGAGGTGTGTGTCGATCCGTCTGGTCTCTGTTTCGCCTGGAGCTTCGATCCAGATGTGATCACCAGCTCGGAGGGCGCGCCGACTCATCGATCCGCCGATGACACACTCTCAAACATGTCTGTTGCATCGGGCGGTCGCGCTGTGGGCTTGAGGAGAAGTCCGTGGGCTGCTGTGGGGGTGGCGTTCGTCGTTCTCGCTAGTGCATGTGGAGGATCGTCGTCTGGTGAGTCCGCGAACACTCTGGTCGCGGACCCCCCGACGTCGGAGGGCACCGCATCCTCGACACCCACCACTGCCGCGACGCAGGCCACCGCCCCGACAACGGCCCCGTCGACTCCGACGACCTCCACCTCCTCGACGACGACGACGACCGCTGCACCTGCCGGCCTGGAGCTCCCCGACGATTGCAGGTGGCGCGAAGCCGAGTTCGGACCGACGCTGACGTTCGTGGTCGACGACCGGCTGTACGAGTACGCCCAGGGCGATGGCATCCGTTGCCTCGTCGACGCCGGCGCATCCACCACCTCCCTGAGCTGGTCGCCCACCGGACGGCGTGCCCTGATCGATGGCGGCGTCATCTTCGATCGTGGCGAACGCCGCGCGACCGGCGCGACAGGCGCCGCGACCGCCGGATGGACGTGGCCCACAGGACTCCGGTTCGTGCAGGCACAGGGCCCCACCCTCACCAAGGTCGAGGCCGACGGCTCCGGTGTGATCGACATCTCGTTCCTCGACGATCACGGCGCGGCGACGTACCACCCCGACGGGCTCCACCTCGCGGTGGCCGGCACGGGCACCGCGACCGCCGAGTGGTACGACTGGGACAACGACGAGTTCGTCGTCGAGGAATGGACGCAGACCGGACTGTTCCTGGTGAAGAACGACGGCACCGGCCAGCAGGTGTGGATCGACACACGCGACGCCGAGATCACCGACATCGCGTTCAGCGCGGAGGGCACGCAGCTGACGTTCGTGGCCGATCACGGCGACGAACAGCACATTCACAGCTTCGACCTGCCCGCCATGCTGTGGGAGACCGACGACGGTGAGCGGTTGCTGACGGCGCTTCCGGAGGACCCCGAGCTGCTCGAGCCCGAAATCGAGTCACAGAATCTGCTCTCCCACCTCACCATCGACTCCGATGACCCGTATCGCATCATGTACGCGAACGGCGACTGCGCCACCGGCAGCAGCGTGGAGCGATATCGGTTGGACCAGGGCGGCTACCCCTTCCCGGTCGCCGCGGGTTTCAACGCCGTGCCGGTGGGGTTCCTCGATCAGGACACCGTGGTGGTTCTCGAGCACCACCCATCCTGTGACGGAACCGGCGCGCTGTGGATCACCGATCTCGTGAGCGGCGAGTCGACCCTCGTCGCGCCGCGCGTCGACGTCGCTGCGGTGCGATGGCAGGCGCCCGACCTCGTCTTCTCGATGAAGGACATCATC
>CAYUBX010000413.1:0-4019 GCA_964443165.1 uncultured Acidimicrobiales bacterium | reverse complement strand
CCTTGCGCTACCGATCGACGAGGCTTCGGCCAAGATCCGATCGGGGCCACCGGTCGACGACGACGAGGACTACGCCCTGCCGCATTGGGCGGGCGAGATCCCGCTCGGGATCGCTGTGGGTGACCCGGTGGCAGATCCGCGCCTGAGCGACGGCATCGAGACGCCGCCGCATATTGCCGACTGGACTCGCTGACGTGGCCCTCGACGTCACGGGCGGTCCGCACCCGGATTGGGACGAGTACCGCCAGGCCATGGTCGACGAGCGGAGGCTGATCGTGCGGCTCGTCCCGACGAGGGCTGTCGGCCAAATGCGATGATGTCACCCCTGGGGAGGGCGTCATGGGCGACATGAAGGCATTGGTCATCGGGGGAACCGGTCCGACGGGTCCCGGGGGCGTGAACGGGCTGATAGAGAGGGGCTACGACGTCGCCATCCTGCACACGGGGCGGCACGAGGTGGACACGATCCCCGACTCGGTGGAGCACATTCACACCAACCCGTTCAAGATCGATCAGGTGGGTGATGCCCTCGGGTCGCGGACATTCGACGTCGTGTATGCGATGTATGGGCGGCTGCGGCAGATCGCACCGTTCTTCGTCGGGCGCACCGGCAAGTTCGTCGCGGTGGGCGGGGTGCCGGCATACAAGGGGTGGGCTCGTCCACACCGCAACACGCCGCGCGGCATGCTGACTCCGATCCGCGAAACGGACCCGCGAGCCGTCGACGACGAGAACGACAAGGTCGCCAAGATCGTCGCGACCGAGGATGTCGTCTTCGACAATCACCCCGACGCCACGCTCTTCCGCTACCCACTCATCTACGGGCCGGGTCAGATCATCCCGAGAGAGTGGTGCATCGTCCGCCGGATCGTCGATGGGCGCCGCCGCATCATCATCTCCGACGGCGGTCTGACCCTACGCAGCGCGGCCTACGGACCCAACGCCGGGCATGCGCTGAGCCTCGTGGTGGACAACCTCGATGCATCGGCGGGCAAGGCGTACAACATCGGCGACGAGCACGCCCTCACCATGCGTCAGACCATCGAGACCATCGCATCGGCCCTTGGGGCGGAGGTGGAGTTGGTCAACCTGCCCGAAGAACTGGCGACCCCGGCCCGGCCGTTCCTCGCCTCGGCGTACACCATGCACGGCCACATCGGGCCGGACGCGATGATGCACGACCTCGGGTACCGCGACGTGGCGTCGGTGACGGACGCCATCGCCTTCACAGCACAGCACCTCCGCGACAACCCGGTGGAACGAGGGAGCGTCACCGAGATGCGCATGCAAGACCCCTTCGACTACGCGGCCGAGGACGCCCTCATCGATTCGTACCGAGCCGCCATCCCCGACGTTCAGGTGCTCGCCGACGCGTATGATCCCGAGTACCGAGACCGGTACGCGCCCGGCTCGGACGACTGGCGTCTCGTGGAGCCGCGCAGCTGAGCGCCACGGACCTCAGCTGAAGAACAGCACGCGGAGCGCCAGTCCGACACCGCAGAAGAAGATGAACACGGCGATGGCCGCCCGCTTGCCGTGGTTGCGGTAGAGCCACACCGTGAACGACCAGTTGTTCACGAAGTCGGGATCGTGCTTGCGCTTGAGAAAGCCGGTGAGAGCAACGCACGGGCACCCCAAGAGGCCGATCTGCAGGATCACCGCGGTGACCACGATGGACACGTAGAGCTCGCCTGGGAACCAGGCTGCACCGACGAGGACGAGCCCGATCACGAAGGGCATGTGGATGAGATCGATCACGTGGCCGAGCCACCACCAGAACTTGGTGTCGATCTTCCGGCGGGCGGTCTCCGTGGTCACTCGTCGTCGCCGGGGAGGTGCGGGATCACCTCAGCGCCGAAACGATCGATGGTCTCTCGCAGCTCGCCGTCGCTCACGCCGCCCATGTCGAACATGAACAGCTGGCGCTGGTGGCCGAACAGGTCGTGGATCTCGCCCATCCGGTCGACGCATTCCTGCGAGCTGCCTGCGACGGCAGGTCCTGCGAGGAAGCTGTCGAGGTCGAAGGACATGTCGACGGTGCCGCCGGTGTGCCAGCTGATGAGTTCGTTCACGAACTCCCAGTAGTGCCGATAGCGCGGTGCGAATCGTTGCAGCATGTCGTCGCGGTCGCTGCCCGCGTAGGTGTGGCAGCACGCACCGATCACGATGTCTGCCTCGTCGCGACCGGCGGCGGCCCAACTCTCTCGGTATCGGTCGACCACCGGCAGGAAGTTGGATGGAGGTCCGAACACGGACGGGAGCATGAGCGCGCACCCGAGGCGGGCGGCGAGGTCGGCCGATCCCGCCGACCCAGCGCCGACCCAGATCGGAATGTTCCGGGTGGGACGGGGTCGCACCGTCAGATCGGTGATGGGGCTGCGCGTTTCGCCCTCCCAGCTCACCTGCTCCTCGTTGAGGAGTCGCTGCAGCAGCTCCAACCGCTCGTCGTAGATGGCCCGAGCGTCCGCGACATCGAGCCCGAACGCGGGAAACGTCTTGGCATAGATGTTTCCGCGTCCTGTGACGATCTCGACCCGACCGCCGCTGAGCGCGTCGAGCGTGGCGTAGTCCTCTGCGCATCGGACAGGGTCGAGGGTCGGCACCAAGGTGACGGCGGTCGAGAGGATGAGGTTGGGCGCGCGCTCGCCGATGGCCGCGAGAACGACCGGTGGCGAACTGAGCATGTAGTCGTTGAAGTGGTGCTCACCGATGTGCACTGCGTCGAACCCGGCGTCGGCCGCCCATACCGACTGCTCGACGAGCTGACGGTGTCGCTCGGCGTCGGTTCTGGTGTCGCCGGTCAGGGGATGGGCGATGTTGTCGCCCAGCGTCATGAGACCCGATTGCACTCAGCTCACCTTTCCGGGGTCTGCGGTTCCCGCGAGGCCGGCCATCAGCTCCACCGCGGCGTCCTGGTTCGTCACGATCTTGAGGCCGGTGAGACCCGAGTCCGACCACTGCAGGTACCGCTGTGTGATTCGATCCGGCGACCCGTACAGGCCGGCCTCGTCCACGTACTCGTCGGGGATCGCGTCGGCCGCCTCCTGCTTGTGGCCCGCCAGGTAGAGCTCCTGGACTCGGGCGGCCACGTCGGAGTACCCGCGCTGAACCATGTGCTGGTTGTGGAAGTTGACGTCTTTGTGGCCCATGCCCCCGGCGTAGAGCGCGATGTTGTCCTTGGCCCGCCGGAAGATCGACTCGACGTCATCGGTGATCTGCACCGGGCACTGGCCCATGATCTCGAAGCCCTCCCAGCCCTTGTTGCCACCGTTCTTGTTGGCCCGACGGAAGCCTTCCTCGATCCAGGGGCGGAACTCGTTCATGCGGCCGGGGACGAAGTGCATCGGCAGCCACCCGTCGCAGAGTTCGGCGGTGAGTTTCACCGTCGCCTCGCTACCGCTGCCGAGCCAGATCGGGAGGTCGGGGTTGGTGTGCAGGATCGACATGAGCGGCTTGCCCAGACCGATGGTTCCTTCGCCGTGGTAGGGGAGCTGGTACTCCCGTCCGTCGTGGCTGACCGGCTCGTCCCTGGCGAAGATCTTCTTCATGATCTGGATGTAATCCCGGAGGCGCCAGTACGGCTTGCCCCACGGCTCGCCGTACCAGCCCTCCACGATTTGCGGACCGCTGACGCCGAGGCCGGCGATCATGCGCCCGCCGCCGGCCAGCGCGTCGATGGTCTGGGCCTGCATCGCAGCCATGGCCGGTGCGCGTCCGGCGAGCTGAATGATCCCCGTGCCGAGACGAATGCGGTCGGTGTGCGCGGCGATGTAGGCGAGCGGGGTCATGGCGTCGGAGCCGTAGGCCTCGGCGGTCCACACCGAGTCGTAGCCCAGCCGTTCGGCGAGCTTGATGCGCTCCATGGGCAGATCCAGCCGGCCGCCGGAGTATCCGAGCGAGAGTGCGAGTTTCACGTGGCTCCTTTCGGCCCCCGGTCACGGACTCAACCGCTGGCGTGCGCGAGGCTACGCCGGTGACCACATCGCTCGCGTACAGCGAGGCCCTGGAGACCCCGGGCG
>CAYUBX010000412.1:1500-4019 GCA_964443165.1 uncultured Acidimicrobiales bacterium | reverse complement strand
ACCGGGACCGGGCCGGCTTCGCGACCCTCGCGGAGGCGATGAGCGGGTTCGCGTCGATCAATGGCGAGCGGGATGGTGGCCCGCTCCTCCCCCCGATCGCGATGACCGACGAGATCGCCGGTCTCGCAGCAGCGTTCGCCACGATGGTTGCCATCCATGCCGGTGGGGGCCAGGAGGTCGACGTCAACCTCCTCGAGACGATGTTGCAGATGATGGGCGCGCTCCCGAGCGCGTGGTTCAGCGAGGGCTACCTGCAGCCGCGGCTCGGCTCGGGCATCCCGTACAGCGTGCCGAGGGGGACCTACCGCTGCCGGGACGGCAGGTGGCTGGCGGTCAGCACCTCGAGCGACAGCGTCGCCGCGCGCGTCATGGAGCTCATCGGCCATGCCGACGATCAGCGGTTCGTGTCCTTCGAAGGGCGGGTGGCCCACCGCGAGGAAGTCGACGAGCTGATGGGCGATTGGATCGCTCAGCGGGACCTCGAGGAAGCACTGTCCGCGTTCGAAGGTGCTCAAGCTGCGGCGGCGCCGGTCCTCGACATGGCCGAGCTGGCGGCGGATCCCCACATCATCGAGCGCGGCGCGCTCACCGAGATCGGCGGGGTGACACAGCAGGGACTCGTCGCGGGTCTGTCACGAACCCCTGGGGCCGTCCGCTGGGCTGGCCGTGGGCTGGGTTCGGACGACGTCGCCAAACCCGGTGCCGACGAAACGTGGCTCACCGACCCGAATTGAGGGGTCGCGCGTATCGTTTCGGTTCGCGTCACCCAGCGATTCAGATCAGGCAGGAGCGGCCGCGGTCATGATCCAGTCGATGACGTCGTTGCCGTCGCGAGTGCCCCACACGCCGACCTTGCCGCGCGGGGTGGCCTTCTCCACGGGGTCGACTCGCCGCCATTCGGTGGCCACCACGCGATGGGCGATCTTCCACTCGTCGTCGCGCTTCTCGAACCGGTCGACGTAGCGGATCCCGAACACGTCGTCCTTGCCGCCGCCGTCCTCGTCCTGCAGTCGGTGGTACGCGACCGCGTAGGTCTCGGCACGTGCCTCGTCGCCGTCCACCTCGATCAACAGGTTGCCCATGAAGTGCTGGGTGGCGCTCCACTTCGGAAGGAAGCGGCTGCACATTTCGATGAACTCCTCGACGCTCCCGGTGAAGCTCCCGTGATCGTCGTAGGCGTCGGGGTGGTAGCACGATCGAACCATGTCGAAGTCGAGTCGGTCGATGCCGCGTGCGTATCGGTAGATCACGTCGGTGATCTCCTGCCGGGCGATGAGATCGTCAACGGTGAGGGCCATCACCGAAGTCTTCCACCATCGGGCGTGAGCTCGCCCGGAGCTCAGTCGCCGACAGCGACCTCGATGCGATCCTGCGGCCACTCGCGGGCCCTGGCAAGCGCATCGGTGCTCTGGGTCATGATCTCGTCGGCGTCCATCCCGTGGGCGGGATAGCAGGCGATGCCCGCCCACATACGCGGCGCGTCATTGCCATCGCCCAGTGTCCGGCGGATTCGCTCGATCGCCCACACGGCACCGCTCTCGGGAGTGTCTTCGAGCACGAGGGCGAGCCGGCCGTCCCCCAGGACATACGCGGTGTCGCAGTCCCGCAGTGTCTCGAGGATCGCATCCCCGGTGAGCGCGGAGATCTGGTCGTCGGGTTGGTCGCCGACGATGTGGAGCTGGACGATCGACAGAGGCTTCAGGAAGCGCCGCGCCGCGGTGAGCCGGTTGCGGACGGCCACCTCGTAGTAGTCACCGGTGAGCAGCTCGGAGTCCATGTGGAAGGGCCGGCCCTCCGAGGCGCCGAATCCTGCGTCATCGGTCGGCACCACGGCCTCGGAGATTGCTGCGTCCTTCGGGGCGCGCCGGAGGCGCGAAACCTCGCGGAGCATGGTGGCCGGGCCGACGAGGGCCAAGACGCCAGCCGCGAGGCCGAGTACAGCAGCGCCGGTCAGCGCTGCCGTCACACCGACACCCAGACCGGCGAGGCCGAGCAGGATTCCCACGCGTCCGAAAGACCCGCTCTCTGTACTGCCGTCGAGAGACATCACTCGCTCCGTCGGTAGGAGCGGAGTTCTGATGAAGGGAAACGCCTGGTTAGACGGCGACCGAGCGGGCCTGCTCGGTGAGGTCGGCGATCGCCGTCATGATCGACGAGAGCTCGAAGTCCTTGGGCGTGTAGACCGCAGCGGCACCCGCGCTCAGAAGGACCGCGCGGTCTTCTTCGGGGATGATTCCACCGACGACCACCGGCGCCGTCACTCCCTGTGCCCGGAGGGCGTCGACCACTGCAGGCACCAGCTGGAGGTGGCTGCCGGACAAGATCGACACACCCACCACATCGACGTCTTCATCGCGTGCGGTCGCGGCGATGTGCTCGGGCGTGACTCGGATTCCCTCGTACACGACCTCCATCCCGGCGTCGCGCGCCGCCACCGCGATCTGTTCGGCGCCGTTGGAGTGGCCGTCCAGGCCGGGCTTGGCCCCCCGCCGCCGCGGCGGCCCCGCGGGGCGTGCTGC
>CAYUBX010000412.1:0-1490 GCA_964443165.1 uncultured Acidimicrobiales bacterium | reverse complement strand
GAACGGCCCCAGGTAGGCCAATCGCGGCAATGCGCCGGGCTTGGCCACGAGCAGCCGCGGCGGCCCGTCGGGGAGTGCTGCGCTTCGTTCGGCCACGGCACTCAGTCCGTCCGAACCTCCGCGCGCTCCGGAGATGCCGGTGGGGGCTCGGTACTCGCCAAACACCTCCCGCAGCGCAGCCGCCCACTCGCCGGTGGTTGCTCCGGCGTGAGCGGCCGCAATGGTGGCGTGCATGATGTTCTCGGTGCCCTCGGCCGCGCGACGGAGGTCGTCGACAGCGGCGTCGACCGCCGCCTGATCGCGAGACGAACGCCACTTGGACGCGTCGTCCTGCATCTGGTTCTCGACAGCGGGGTCCACCCGAAGGATGTTCCCGTCGCCGCCGAGCGGGGAGTCGGCGGTCTCGACGAAGTCGTTGACGCCCACCACGGTCAGGTCGCCCGACTCGATGCGGCGCATGCGGTCGGTGTGGCTGGCCACGAGCCGGCCCTTCAGTTCGTCGATCGCGTTGAATGCACCGCCCAGCGCCAGAACCTCGTCCAGCTCGGCCTGTGCCGCGGAGATCAGCTCGGCGGTGAGGCCTTCGACGACGTGCGAGCCATCGAAGATGTCGGCGTGTTCGAGCAGGTCGGTCTCGTGGGCCAGCACCTGCTGGATACGCAACGACCACTGTTGGTCCCATGGTCGCGGCAGGCCAAGCGCTTCGTTCCACGCGGGAAGCTGCAGCGAACGCGCCCTGGCGTTCTTCGACAGGGTCACCCCCAGGGCCTCGAGGACAATGCGCTGGATGTTGTTCTCCGGCTGCGCCTCGGTGAGCCCGAGCGAGTTCACCTGAACGCCGTACCGGAACCGGCGCAGCTTGGGATCCTCCACGCCGTAGCGCTCAGCGCAGATCTGATCCCACATCTCGGTGAAGGCCCGCATCTTGCAGACCTCCTCCACAAACCGAATCCCCGAGTTGACGAAGAACGAGATACTTCCGACGACCCGATCGAAACGCTCAGGGGGGACCTGTCCGGAATCACGCACTGCGTCGAGGACGTCGATGGCGTTGGCGAGGCTGTACGCGATCTCTTGCACTGGCGTCGCGCCGGCTTCCTGCAGGTGGTAGCTGCAGACGTTGATCGGGTTCCAGTGGGGGATGTGCTCGGAGCAGTAGGCGATCATGTCGACGATCAGCCTGCGGCTGGCGTCGGGCGGGAAGATGTACGTGCCCCGGCTCAGGTACTCCTTGACGATGTCGTTCTGGGTCGTGCCGCGAAGGTCCTCGGTGGCGACGCCCTGGTTCTCGGCGTTGGCCACATAGAGGCCGAGCAGCCACGCCGCAGTGGCATTGATCGTCATCGACGTGTTCATCTGCCCGACCGGGATCTGGTCGAGGAGCGTCTCCATGTGACCGAGGTGCACCACCGGAACGCCCACCTTGCCGACTTCGCCCGATGCGAGCGGATGATCGGGGTCGTACCCGGTCTGGGTCGGAAGATCGAACG